>CALMHE010000319.1 GCA_937863865.1 uncultured Anaerolineaceae bacterium
AAAATGGTAGATGGGCAGATCGTGGTTGAGCGCGTTGTTCCGAAGTTGGCTGGTTTATCATGTTGTAAAAAGGGACAAACAAGTGAATTGGCAACAATACGTTATCATGAAATTCTTAGGAACCTTGAATAATGAGAGGGCTCCACAAATTCCAATTTGGAGTAAAACGATTACGCATAATTTTTCGATATGTTCCCGTGAACCCTAAAACCGTTGAACTGTTTCCACTTACTGATAAAACACGATAAAACTGTTGACCTGTTTCCATGAACACATACATCAATACTGGCAACTTGTGGCATGTGGAGTGAGTGGTACTGAAGTCACGCCGCTAAACCCTGGTTTTCCTGGATTTGCCCACTGACATCTGTATTAACTGCCAAATTTATAGGTGTTTTTATATGTATAAACATATATAAGCCACACGTAATTTTTACGCCGGGTAGTATTATGTATTTTTACCAGCTTGGGGACCATCAACATTGTCCTGATGAGGAATGGATAATTAATCAAAAGCTGCCTGGCGATAAAATCAACAGCCATTAAGGCTTACAACAATCCGATTCCGGGTTACATTTTTCAGGGGAAAATTCCAAAACGCCTTTTTCTGCCCAAGGGAACGTAAAGTCCTGGATAAGTGTTTCAGAAGAAGCTCGATAGAGTAAATAATCAATGCGAGTTTTTAAGGAGTATGACACAGTAAACGTATCACCATTAATGGGCAGCTTTCTTATAAATTGCATATCAACCAGCGGATATGACACATGAACAATTGCCCGCCGAATCTCGAATAAATCATGACACAGGCCAATTGATTCGGGCTCACCCAATATTTGAATGATCTCTCCTAGCTCTGGGCGATGCTTTCGGTCAAAATAAAAGGAAATGCGATCAACGATATTTTGTTCATCAACTTCAACCCGCACAGCCACCGATTGTTTCTCAAAATTAATGGTTAAAAAATGAGAACTAGCATCTACGACACGCACATCATCCGGTAAAAGCACCTCATTTTCGGAAATATTGATGGTGATATTTTGTGCCAGTATCTTCGCCTCGTCAAACGTTGTGACTCCTGGTGTAATCCCCTGCCAGCATGGTGCTTCACATTCCCGATCACTGACAATCACCAACGGGTTGTTTTTCCAAGAAACCGAATGACAACTGGCACATACCAGAAGCAGAAATAAAATGAAACCTTTACGACAAGTTGCTGTTTTCATCTGCTCACACTTATCCTGTTACGAATCAAGGAAGTAGATTTATTGAAACGCGAATGATTATTTCCACATAAGTAGCGGCAGCATCTTTATGATTTTCGGGATACCCATAAATCTGATACACAAAATGCTGCGCCCAGTATTCAGAACTGCTGGACATTCCATAGTTATCCTTGGTGGGAGGGTCATTTGGGTCCCTGGGGAGAGGATAACTTTTAGAAATAATACCATCTGGTGGCGATAAAAACCGGATTCCAGACGGAGTTCCCCCGAAATAATTTATTAACCAATCAGCTGCACCTCCTCCGACGATTGCTGATCCAATAATTCGAGGTCCATAGTAATTGTCAAAAATATGTCCACATTCATGGGTAATGGCTGTGACGTTCATGCTGCCAGGTTGAAACCAAATATCATTCCTTGGTGCCACGAATGCTCCTGCTTCAATCATTTCATTGGTGTACCGGGTGGGGATGGTGCCGGGTCACCGTAGCCAAAGACGACCCCCGCCTTGCTGTCCAGGTTGCCGGTGTCGGGGTCATCGGTATAGCTCTCCAGGGGATTTATTTGATATATTCTGGGCATAATTGGATGACATTCATATAATATTCTTGATCGATATAACCAATCTTGGTTTTATCAGGTGATAAAAGAATGGAATGTGGAAAATAGTTTGCCAAATTTTTCACCGGACAATCTGATATTTGCCTCAAATCATTAGTCCTTATGTCATATAAAAAGACATTTAGTTTTGAAGGAATTGATGTAATATTATTTTTGATAAGCGCAATGAATTCGTGGTCTGAAACCCACCAAAGATATTGTGGTAAGGGGATGGTTAATTCGCTCTCAGTATCTGAAAATAAATTTTTAAGGATTACTTTGTTTCCAATGGTGAACATGAATGTTTTGCCATTTGGAATAAAGCCCAATGGATGAGCATCTCTACCAAACTGATATTCCAACTGTATTTCATTCACAGTGGATTGGTTAAGATTTACAAGAAGAAATCTATTAATTCTGAGAGGTTCGCCAACTCCAATTACCACCCATTCTTCATTGGGTGACCAATGAAAACTATGGATGATTCCTTCGATTTGAATCAGGAATACCGGGTCTACTGATGCAACTGAAGTCCAAAATATATCTGCAATGTTCTCCGGGTTACCACTGGGTTCACCGATCATTTGAGGTGTGGGTGTGGGTGACTTGTACCGTGGAATCCAATATAATACCCGTTGGAACGAAGGTGAGATTTGAACATAATCATAATCCACCTGGTTTTGGATAATTTGCTGAATTTGATCGGGAATAAATGTATATGGATTAATTAAATTTGAGTCGGGGATAACGATTGAGTTGGAATAGTCATATTTGCCAACCTCACCACTTCGGGATAAATAAGCTAATGCCTGGCTGTTTTCCTGCCACCAAATTTGCGTCACTTCTACAAGGCTTGAGTGATAATAAATTGACGAGCACGGATGTGGTCCAGAATCATCTTTACTTGATGTTTGGGATGTTGGTGTACAACTTATGGGTAATGGTGATGCCGGCGGATAATCCGTTATCGTGAGTGGTGGTTTGTCAGAAGTAAGTGTGGAAATATGGGGCGATGCAGTATTACAGGAAGCGAATAAAATGCATATTAATAGAATAAGAAGACGCTTTGGTTGGGTAATTAATTTCACCTCCAAAATGAAAGTCCTCCTCTACTTATCACGGGTTGATCTACCAGGCTTAGACCATTTGGTAAATTTACAGTGCCACCAAATTGCCTGCAATGTTCGTCGTCACACTGGTGCTGCCCAAATGGTCGCCCAGCAGGTAACTCAACTTGCTATCCTTGCAGCCCGCCACCCAGCTTGGGAATGAGGCTGTCCACCTGGGTTGTCCAGGAAGGGGTGTTGCCATATACAAAATTACTATGGGACGAAAAGTTTGGCGCGATCAATTCCAAATTCTGACTGGCTTGTCCATCCAGCTGCATAACCATTCTTCATCAGCAGAAAGGTTTGCCGTTCTTGAGTATCCAGCAGGTAAATTCCTTTATTGGCTGAAAATGTGATCCAGCGACTATCAGGTGACCACACCGCATACGCTGCACTCAGACTATGTTCGAACCGGCAGTAATACCAATAATCACCTGCTGTAACATCATACAATAAAATTAAAACATCCCTTACTCCTCCCCCGGAAATAATAGTAAAGCCATGAATACCCAGATACCGGCTGTCTGGAGACCAACTGATTCTATGTACATATAAGCCGGGCAATGTGTCATCTAAATTAAGTGTCCGGATGCTTTGCCCTTCTCGAGTGAGAATGAACACTTGTGCTTTATTTGGGATGCGTGCTATTGCAACATTTTGACTGTTTGGCGACCATACTGTCATATCATATGGAATTTCGCCGAACGATTCGCTGGACCAAATTGGATTCGCATTCAAGGTATCCAGCATTGTAATTATGCCTGAGTTTGAAGGATAAACCAATCTGCTGAGATCCGGCGACAGCTGCCATTCGTGGCTAGCAACTGCTCCCGGGTAGTCAATATAAGTATGTGGAACATCAGCGAACCATGGCAATTGCAGCTTTGCCTGGAAAGGGTCAAGGACAACAGGCATAACTACAAACACATTACTATGAGGGTTTTGTGCTGTAAAGGTTAAGTATAATAAATTGTTTGACAACCATTCACCTGAACCTAAAGTAATGATGGCTTTGTCACTATAGATATGTTTGCTTTCTGAAAATTCTTCGATTACTGGCTGTAAATCGATTGCTTTTTCAAGTTGTTCTCCGGCTGCATTCATCAAGTAGAGCGTCATTGATTGAAAATTTGCCATCTCACCTGTAATAAATAGACCTGGGGCATAGGCTAACCATTGACCATTCGGTGTTAACCCAAACACATTAAATTCATCATCCGGATTCTCAAGCGGGTAAATTCGACCCGAAGCGTTATCCCGTGCGAATATTCCTTGCCAAAAAAATTGTTGAAAGATTAAGGTTCCAGGCAGGTTCAGGTTTTCTATTGAGTTTTGATCAAGCAATCCATCTTTACAAATCGGAACTGAAGGTTCCGCGGTCGGAGTGATGAAGGGTTTTCCAGTCGTCAATTCAGGTGTGACTGTTGTGGAAATGGGCGTCTTTTTTTGTGGGGTTATGGTCTCTACTTGTGTGGCTATGGGAGTTATTTGTGGCTCAACTCTCATGCAGCTCGCCAATAACATAACAAGAAATAGGAGAGCAGAAATATTTTTTGTATCATGTAGAATCTCCCCTGGCTTCATTTCCTGCCTCCATAAACAACAAAGGTTTGGTAACCGTTGTTAGAAGATCGAGCGATAGTATCTCTACCGGATCCATCCTATGGGGGTTGCATTTTCAGCAATCATGAATAATGATTTTTCATCAGTATCAATTAAAAATACTTCCGATACACCCTCCATACTAATTAATTCCACAACGATATACCGATCATCCGGTGACCAGATAGGGGCAGGGACATTCTCATATCCTCTAGTGACAAAACCACCCTCGAGGCAATAAATCTCCTTATGTCGGTACCCGAAGTCAAAAATAATTGCCGGTTGAACAATTGGGCCCATGACTGGATTGGAACTAAACAAAAATGCAATCTTTTCACCATTCCTGGACCATTCGAAATTGTAGATCTCTTCCTCATTATAAAGATCACTCCAAAAGGTTAACCGACCCAACCATCCCTCCGGTTCGAAGATATAAAGTTCATAATCAGCAGAATTAAAATTATCGTTAATTGCCACGGCAAGATTATTCCCATGCATTGTCCATTTGGGTTGAGTGATTATATCAGTCGAAAACAATGTACATACGATGCTTTGGTTTACCCTGTCATAAACGACATAGCCCGGGAGGTCACTGGGGTAAACAACATACCGACCATCAGGGCTAAACTCCAATCCATGGATTCCATTCCAATAGGGAGTTATGTAAGCACGCACAAACGCGGGAAATGTATTCTCAATATGACTTTGTTCTCCTGAAAAAGGGTCGATCAGATAAATCGATCGGGTTTTTAGACGTGAAGTTCCTTCTTCCTCCTCATATATTAAGTGGGTTGACCCCAACCATTTGGGGCTCTTCCATCGGGGGATCTCTACTGTGGTTACCCAACCACCCTCACGATCTACGATCTCCCATAAAGTTACCGGTGGAGGTGTATACGATTTTATTCTTTCCCGAAATAAAATATATTCCCCGTCCGGTGAAATTTGAAGATCCCGAGGATCAAGCTGATCAAGCCGGTCCACCACTGGTTTTGGGTCATTGGATGAGTGAAGAAAAATATGTTCTCGAGTTTTCCGATCCCGTAAAACAATGATCCCTGGAACACGCTGCATTAAATCTTTGTCCTCATGTAATTCTGTACAGGGGGGAGTGGGGGCTGGCTGAGGTGTATCGGACCTTGATGCCGTGGGAGTCTGCGTTATCTCCGGCACATTCACAGGACGGGTTGATTCTTCAGATGGACGTTCCCCAGGCATTGCCGTCCATGTTTCTGTAAATCGATCGTTACCTTCTTCCAGGGTGGGTGAACACCCACCAAGAAAAAGTAACAACAAGAAAATCAGACAAATTTTCTTCATGATTTCCTCTTTTCTCACGGGTTGGGGTAAATTCCACCTATGGAACCTGACAGTGCACCGATGCGGCAGTGCCAATAATTGTCCTGGTTTATAGTGGCAATATCAAAAGTTTCATATGATACATCGAAGAAGAAACCGGAATTTGAATCGGGTTCTCTGTCTGGGAAACCTGATAAGACAGTGAATCTGGCAGATTGCGTGTCCTGGCACGGTCTGGCTGCAGGGTGATGCCGGACGTTATTCCAATCAATAGAGCTAACAGGATATGCAGAGTTTTTGGGGGTCTCATCAGCGTCTCCTTTCTCTGGGGTGTCCCTATCCCCCCATTCACCAGTAAAATGGGTCGCTAATTTAACGTGTATGTCTTTTGTAGCATACCCACCCCCCAAATTCAAGTGACTTTCCTCCCAATAACAGATCTAAGCACCATCCTTTGTTCCATCTCCACCAACAGACTGAATTGCATGCGGGGTACTGAATGGCGTCCTCCGACCAGACCCGGTCCAGTTCTGCATCGTGGATCAGGCTGTCCGACGCCTGCTGCACCTGGTTGCCGGGTGATCTCCATCCAGAAGTTCTTCAGTCACAAGCGTCTCAATACTACAATGGTGTATGCCAGAGCATACGACCAGACCATGGCGGAAGACTACTTCGCGGTCATGTGTCGGGTGCAGCAGTTGCGAGTCTGATGGATAGCGCTGGCTGAGCGCGGAAATCATATAGAGGATGCTAAGGTACCTGCTCCGGTGGAATAGACCCGGGATTATTCCAAGAGCAAGTTACGGGTACAATCAAGGTACCCCAAAACGGAAGGCGGACGGGCTGGTTTCCAGTTCGTTCATCATTCCTTTTGCGATGGGAATGCATCAGGGTGAGAGCGTCCGCCAGGCAGGGGCAAATTCATCTGCGTTACTGTGAGTGATTTTGGTCAACCCTGTTCCATCTACTCGGATTAGATAGACATCGTAATTTCCTTCCATCTTTGACGTGAAGGCAATCCAGTCTCCACCTGGAGCCCAAGCCAAATTGGACTTAATTCCTTTCGTACTCTGTGTGACAGCAACCTTGTCCAAGCCATCAATCTGAATGCGATAAATATTATTAAAAGAAGCTCCGGTTTCTGTCTCAAGAGTATATAGAATCCACTGCCCATCCGGCGAAAAGCCATAAAGCCCATGATTTTCTTCCTCATAAGTTAACTGTCTCAAGTCAGAACCATCCGGATTGGCGAGAAACAATTGGTAGTATCCTTTTACGTCGGAATACGCAAATACGACCTGCCTTCCATCCGGCGCCCAATAAAGAACACCCACACCTGACAAAGTTAAAGTAGAAAGTAATTGTGATGCTTTCTTCCCGTCAAGTGTCATGGTGTATGCATGAAAAGAATTGTCCGGTTCCCCGGAGCTGGCTATATAGGTAATGCGTGAGCCATCTGGTACCCAAGTAGGGTTGCTTTCATAGTCTGGGCTATTTGTAAGATTAACCCAATTCCGCCCATCCCAATCCCCCACGAAAATATCATCTTTTCCCTTAAAGCCAACTGCCGCCATAACCACTTGTCCACCATTCGGTGACCAATCGTATGGGAAAATCGGAGGTCTTGGTCCATGACTCCGCTTGGAAACTTCAAAAAGTAATTGTGGCTCGCCAATACATGGCTGGTCGCTTTCCAGACAACTTATATCGACCGCATACATACTTTGAGTTCCTTCGCTGCACTCGGACACAAATGTCAATTGATAACACACAGCAGGAAGCAGGGAAGGAATATCTTGCGTCAAAGAAGGTGAAGGTACAGTTGTCGGATACGATGTTGTGGATGAGATCGGCATTGGAGAAGACCCGATCGGGGCAGGTAACGTCTGTGATTGACAAGCAGTCAGTAGTCCCAATCCAAGCATCATCAGGCAGATGGATTTGTGGAGAAACTTCTGACATTTCATTATTTCATCTCCCAATAATCTTTATTGTGGTTGAAGTTCCGATCTTGAGCGCCTATGAACATCCAAAACACATAGCCTCTTCCCATATCCACGCTCAAGATTGCTGCGTTTCCTGCATCATAACCAAAAGTTGGTTTTGTTTTTGTAATCAGCAGGAAAGATCCATACCACTGCCAGGGGCGATTAGCCATTTTTCCCGCAGTCCATAGCCGTCCAGGATGCTCTTCACTCGCTCACCATCTCCATTGTACACGAAGGTGGCAAGTACCGTCTCCCCCTTTTTCACCTGGATCAGCCGGTTTTCAGCATCGTAGATCAGACTGTCCGACGCCCGCTGCACCTGGTTGCCGTTAGCATCGTACGCGTAATTCAGCTCTGCGTTGATATGGGTGACCGCATGGGGGTGGTGCTGCTGGTATACCGCACTTCTCTAAACGGTTTGTACAACATCTCTGCCACTAAATTGCCTGCACTGTTCGTCGTTACACTGATGCTTCTGAATCAACATTTACAGACATTGATTAAATAATATCCCATTCCTATCCTGTACCTACCTCGCCTGACCCTTGGCGGCGGGCAGTAGAGCGGCTGCAGTGGGAGTGATGGAGAAGTAAACTCTTTTTTTGACCTCATCGATCTCAAGTGCTCGATTAAATCTGCCCATTTACCGTTCTATTTTGTATGCATTCCCGTTAAATAGAAAACACGCTTTTTCCGGTTCGCCAATCATCAAACGAGCGAATTCATCAACTGTTAATGAAGTTACATCCTCCAATGATATGGTTTGGGGGGGATGTCTGGGATTCTCCCCAAACCAAAGGCTTACTCCATCAAATTTGGTTGTCAGTGGGCATATTTGCGATACTCCTCGCTCTGCCGGGATAATGTTAACACCCCAATATTCCACGATCAAATCCATTTCATCATAATATATTATCAGAGAGAATAAAGGTCCTGGTCCCCAGTCGGCGGCTATACCTACGTAATTGGGTGTGCCATAACGCTCGACCAACGTCTTGGGTGAATAAGCCGTTATTTCCTGAAATGTGCCATTAATCGATGAGGAAATGCTTATGCCGATATTCACGGTTACAACAATATCGTTTTTGATTTCCAAGTTAATATTAATAGACATTCCGCTTTTTAGGTCATAGTTAATATCAAAATATTCCTGCCCTTTGAAAGTGATAACCTTTGTCTCCAATCCATTATAGTGGAAGAAATCCTTCGCTTCTAATGCTGTGGTTTCGCCTGGCACAATCCCCCAAAAGCAGGGAGCAGCGCAATCTGCAGAGCCCATCAGCAAGGCATGAATCTGCTCTGCAGCCTTCTCCGGTTCCAGCGTAGCGATGGGCGTTGGAGTATTGGTTGCCAGATATGTTGATAGAGGCGTATGGTTTGGTGTAATAACCGTCGGTGGGAAATATTTCTCAGCCTGATCCGGGTTCCGAGTCAATGGTGATGTTCCACATCCTGCCAGGATAACTGTCAAAAGTAGGATAAAACCTGATCTATATATGAGATTCAATTTCATCTCCTCTCGTCAAAATCCTAAAAATTATGAGAGAAAATCCAAATAAGGCTGAAGGGCACCTCTGATAAAATTAACATACTAATACCTTCGGAGTTGCAAAGATTTATATTCCCACCAATATAATTCGCAAAGGCATCCGCCCATTGTTCAGACGGACCAAAACCAATATATGTCTGTCTGGCTTCCACCCAAGGGTAATTTGGATTGTTAATATTATACCTGAATTGAGAGCATAGGGGGTAATTGCATGTCATCCTCTACCCAACTCGGATTGTTCAGGTGTTCAACAGCATTGGTGAATATATCCCGTAAACCAGAAGTGTTATCAATTAAATGTCCAACTTCATGGTAGATATTTATTTGTCGTATGGGATTCTGACCAAGAGTATAAAATTGAATGTCACTTCCATCCAAAAGCGTTGATCCATGATATTGACCTCTACTTGGATCTTGGTTTTGTAAAGTAAATGATGCAAATCCAGTCAAGCTTCGGAATTAATGATCAAGAGCATCATTAATTTTTCCGAGGTTAATATACACAAGATGTAAGGTTCGTTAATCCCAATTCTTGTCTCCTGTGTCAGACATCATTATGTGATACTTTCCAAGGATCATCATTTTCCAAGTGTCATTAACGTTTAATTTTGACACTCTTGATTCGCGATACCATTTCTGATGGGTAAAACAATTTCCCTCATCGTCACAAATATCATGCCCGCTCGGATCAGTATACCTTGTCGGATTGTTATGTACATAGCTGCACCGGTCCCACGCCATTGGGTTCCCCGGCTGGGGAATGAGGCTGTCCATCTTGCTCCTCCTTGCGGTTGTACAGGTGTAAGTTTTCACCCCTTGGCTGGTGATCTGTGCAAGTGCGCCTGCGATTAATGGCATGACGATGATCCCGGTGCAAATGTTCCTTAAACAGGTCAACATTAAGGAATTTGATATTAATTTACCTTGAAGTAATTGTATAATTCAGATATTGGGATATCCATCATATTGGGGGTGGATTTCTTTAAGCAAGGAGGAAGGCGTGTCGGGCACTCCCATCATTGAAATCCGGGATTTTTGCAAAACATATGGCAAGGACGTCGCCGTGGACGGCATCAGTTTTACCGTTCACACAGGGGAGATATTTGGCTTGCTCGGACCGAATGGCGCCGGAAAGACCACCACATTGGAATGCCTGGAAGGGCTGCGTTCCCCAACTTCCGGAGCGCTGCAGGTTGCAGGGCTCAACCCGGCGGCGGAATTTCATAAGCTGCGTAATGTGATCGGGGTTCAACTGCAATCTGCCGGGCTGCCGGAAAGCATTACTCCCGAGGAAGCGATGAGGTTTTTCTGTGCCTATCATGGGGTTGCTCCCCGCATGGAACTGTTGGAGGAAATGGGGCTCCAGGATAAGCGAAAAGCCCAATTCTATGATCTTTCCGCCGGGCAGCAGCGACGGCTGGTGCTGGCGCTGGCAATTGCCCATTCCCCCAAAATCCTGTTCCTCGATGAACCCACTGCCGGGCTGGATGTGGCGTCCCGCGTGGAACTGCATGACAGGATGCGGAAATTAAAATCCAGCGGCACCACGATCATTCTCGCCACACATGACATGGCGGAGGCAGCCGATTTGTCCGACCGGGTTGGAATCTTGTTGAAAGGCAGGCTGGTCACCATTGGTACTCCGCTGGAAATTACTGCCACCGGCGCAGGCTTGACGCGCATCTCCGTGCGGACACAGGGTGGTTCCCTTCTTTCAGGGGATGTCATCTTTCCGGTAGTTCAGAAACAAATGGTGCGGGAGGAGTACATCATTTACTACAGTGTCGATATTGGTTCCACAGTTTCCGCAATCATTGAATATGTCAATGGACACCAGGATTCTTTGGTGGATATGCGGGTGGAACGTCCTTCCCTGGAAGACCGGTTCCTTGAAATCACCGGAGCAGGAGATGCCAGATGAATGCCTTTGTCCATCACTTTTCATTTGAGTTCCGCACCGGAGTCCGCAACAAGCAATTGCTGTTGATGAATTACCTGTTTCCGCTTGGATTTTACCTGTTGATGGGCTTCATCATGCCCCAAATCAATCCCCCCTTTCGGGAGACCCTGGTTCCTGCCATGGTTGTGTTTGCAATTTTATCGGCTACCCTGCTGGGAATACCCGATCCGCTGGTAACCGCCCGGGAAAATGGTGTTTTCCGCAGTTACAAAATCAACGGCATCCCAGCGGTTTCCATCCTGCTCATCCCGGCACTGACCACCATCCTTCACCTGGTCATTGTTTCGGGTTTGATACTGGTGACCGCACCGTTGTTATTTCAGGCTCCGTTACCGCAAAACTGGTTGAATTTCCTGGTGGTTTTTGGTGCCATGCTGCTTGCCTGCGCAGGAATCAGTGTGCTGATTGGCGTGGTTTCGGCGAATTCGCGCATGACGGTCCTCTGGTCGCAAATCATTTTTGTTCCCTCCATGCTCCTTGGCGGTTTGATGATCCCGTACAACCTGCTCCCCAAATTTGCTGGCAAGCTTGCCCAGCTTCTGCCTGCCACCCATGTCATGAATGCGTTCTCCGGGCTGGCAATGGGCGGAATAGCGGATTTTTCTCCCTGGGGTTCCGTGATTGTCCTGCTGGTCACCGGTTTACTGGCATTTGGACTTGCCTGGTACCTCTTTTGTTGGGACAGCCGCAACACCACCCGGCGGGGGAGTGTGCTGATGGCATTGCTGGTATTGGTGCCAGTGCTTGCCGGAATATTCCTTTTTCAATAAAAAGAAGGGGGCAAAGAGAACTGCCGTTCCGACAGGCGATCGGCTGAATCGTATTGGGTATTGCTGACATAACTGCCGCTCCCCACAACGATATTCAATGCAACAAGTCGCGCCGTATAGAGAGCATCAGGCTGTTTACACGGACTTATCGAAAACCCAGGGCATTAATCATATCCTCCGGAGTATCAAACTGCGGTTTCTTGAGGACCTCCTCCCAGAATTTCGCATCATACCGCCGGGATCGGACCGGCAACGGCATGGGTACACCCCAGCCAAGCAGAAGCACTTCCTCTTTGGGCTGCAAACGCGCCAACATTCCCCGCAGGGCATCGCGCCCTGCCAGACCTGAGAGCACTGCGCCAATGTCCGAATCATCACCCAGCCAGCCGGAGACGCGCGTGCCCAGTTGCGACATGACCTCATCGTAGATCTGGGAGGGGCGTTGATCAATGATCAGAAGGGTCACATAATACT
>CALMHE010000320.1 GCA_937863865.1 uncultured Anaerolineaceae bacterium
ATCCGGATCTGAGTGCAAGTCCAGGACAGCCGCCATGCCAGCCGGCAGCAGCACCAGCCCGGCGGAGAGGGTATACCGCCCCCAGGTGAGGTAATAGGCGGGCATCTGCATCACAAACCCGACCAGCAGGGCGGCGAGGGCGGCTGGTTTCCAATCCGCGTGGAGGGCAATGGCGAGCCGAAAGACAGCCAGGGCAATCAGAGCGTTGACCGCCTGCCCAAAGTAAAGCACCGCTGTGGCGGGAGCTGCCCCGGTGAGGGCGCAATAGATGGCGGTGATCAGGTGAAAGCCGTAATGATAGAAGAAGGGCACGGGCAGTTCAGGTCCGAGTGTGTCCGGCAGACCGCCGGCTGCAAGGATCTTCCCGACCACAAAGGTATGGTGGACAGAATCCACCCAGGCGGGCATGGCGTAACTGCGTGCCTGGTACAGCCGCCAGAAGATCATGCCTGCCAGGATCACCAGGGCGGAAAGGAGGAACACCCCATGAGGAATTACAGATCGAACCCTCTGCCAGGAAAACCGGGGTCGGGGGGCATGCTGCAGGTCTTTGATTATGGAAAAAACCCAGCCTGAAACAGCAGCCAGCGCGCAGACGGCATAGGCAGTCAGCAAACCATCCCGGGTCCAGGTGATATTGAGCAGGTGGCTGAACAGAGCTGCCAGCGCCGAAAGTGAAATGGAGAGGGCAACTGCATCCGCCAGCCAGCGGATGGAGGCGGCTGGGGTTGGTTTACCGCGGACGGGCAGCCATGCCAGCAGCGCCGCGCCCGGCAGAACAAGGATCAGCAAGCCAGCGATGAGAGGTGTGAGGTTTGTTTCCACGTTCTTGATTATAATGGAGGTGGGCTTTGCGGGCATCACCAACAATGATTTATAATTGCGTCAGCCACAAATTCAAGCGGAGAAAAATTGCTTCCAATGAAAATCAGCATTGTTGGTCCTGTTTATCCATATCGGGGTGGAATTGCACACCATACCACTGAACTTGTCAAGTCGGCGCGAAAAATGGGACACAGTGTGCAGGTTGTATCGTTTAAACGGCAGTACCCGGAGTGGTTATATCCCGGAAAATCAGACCGGGATCCCAGCCGGAATGACATTCTGTCTGGATCTCAATTCATCCTTGATCCCCTGAATTTGTTTTCATGGTTTAAAACAATCCGGGAAATAAAATTAATAAACCCGGATGTCGTTGTTTTTCAATGGTGGAATCCCTTCTGGTCACCATCGTTCTCGTTTATTGCGCATCAATTAAGACGGGAAAAGATCAAGGTTTGTTTTCTTGTTCATAACGTCATGCCGCATGAATCAAATCCTTTTGATAAAGTACTTATTAGGATGGCACTATTGAATGCGGATGGATTCATCGTTCAATCTGAACGTGAGCACAAACGATTGGAAGCCCTCATTCCCGGTTCAATCATTGTGGATTGTCCCCACCCTGTATATGAACTGCCGGAAGGTCGGATTCCAACCAAGGCTGATGCCCGGCGACAATTAGGCATTCCATTGGATGTGCCGTTATTACTGTTCTTTGGTATTGTTCGTCCATATAAGGGATTGACCTGCTTGATTGATGCCATGGGACTTTTAAGCGGCATCAATCCTCAACCTGAATTAATGATTGCTGGTGAATTTTGGGGAAGCGCCAGCGAATATATTGACAGGATTGCTAATTTAAACCTTGATCATCAGATCCACATCGAAAATCGATATATACCTGATGAGGAATTGTCCGTCTATTTTTCTGCTGCAGACCTATTTGTTGCGCCGTATGTGGATGGCACCCAGAGTGGTGCCGTAAAACTTGCAATCGGCGCCAGGTTGCCTCTTCTCATTACCAGCCCTTTAGCTTCAAAAGAACTGTTGGAATGTCCATCTGCAGTGATGATCGTTCCCCCAGGTGATCCTGCAAGTCTGGCAGAGGGCATTCAAAAATGGCTTCAAGGCGAATGGATTCCGGATCCGGCACATCTTCCAAAGCATGAATGGGATTCAATGGTTCAAGTGATTGTGTCCATGGGTGAGAAAATATTGTAATGATAGCCCGCTCTCATTCTATGCCAACTCTTTCTGAACTTGTGACCAAGTTGACCCTTTTTGGGGGTAGTAATGGATTGGCACAGTTTATGATGGCGGTTAATACCATCATTGTTGCCCGGGCACTTGGTCCCGAAGGTTATGGTTTCTTCATCAGTAGTTACTCGCTCGTTACTCTTTCATCCTTCCTCGTGAATTGGGGCATGGATGTATGGCTTCTTCGGGAAGCCAGCAATATAAATTCCGTACCAGGAATTCTACTTAATGTATTGCAATTAAAAGCAATATTCGGAACTGGCTGGGGCATCCTGATGGTTTTGTTGCCACCATTATTGTTTCGGGATCATTTTACATTCAGCTTGTTGTTGGTTTGCGTGGTTGATGTCTGGTCAGACAGCATCATGAATACATTCCTGGCATTTTCCAATGCTAAAAAAAGGCTTCGCCAATCTTCAAAAATCATACTGGTTTCACGCGTACTGCGTCTGGGTGGTGCCTGCGGGCTCGTCCTTTTTGGAATTAATAATCCCCTTTTCTATGCAATTGCGAGAGCATCGGCAACCTTCCTGTCATTATATTTCGCTATCCGGATGGTAAAACCCTCCTTCGCTATCATGGTCAGCAGGGATTCGCTGATTTACACCTGGAAACAATCCATTCCTTATGCACTTTCTGAATTGCTGGCATTGATTTATTTACAAGCTGATGTCACTTTATTAGCTTTGTTGGCGGGGAAATCTGCAGCAGGGGTATATTCTCCCGCCTCCAGTTTGATAAACGCTCTCTTTGTGATTCCCAATGCTGTGTATCTGACCTTTTTACCTCATATGGTGGATTCCCTCTCCACTACCAGCAACCTGGATGAAAATAAAAAATTACTGGGATGGTTGTTTACATTTCAGGTATTGGTGGGTGTCGTATTGGCATTGATCGTGGGGCTCCTGGGTAAACCTGTTCTGGAATTTCTTTTGCTAAAAGATTATTCAATGACTGGGCAGATATTGACCATCCTCAGTCCAATTTTATTATTTAAAGCCATTAATTTTGGCTTTGTCACCTGGATTGTTGCAATTGGCTGGCAAAAACGCCGGGTTTTTCCACAGGCAGTAGTAGCTTTTGGAGGGTTTCTGGCAAATTTATGGTTTATCCCATCCTTTGGATCATTAGGTGCTGCTTGGGTATATGTGGTAGGTGAAGGTATCCTTATGGTTGGGTATGGGTTGGTTGCTTGGCGTGGATGGCAAAGAAACAAGGAAGGAAAGTTATGAACCCCCCAACAATTCTATTAATCAATGTGCACTCCACACTGAATGCCGGTGATTTGGCATTGTTGGAGTGCGCTTTGTCTCAATTTGGACGCTCTTCACCAAACGCCCGTTTTATCATTTCAGCCAATTGGATTGGCGAAGATTATTACAAGGATAATCACCTGGAAGTGATCCCATCTCCATATTGGATTGCTGGGGCTGGAGAAGGTAAACCTGTGTGGCTTCAGATATTTCGACTTCTGACTGGTTTACTTACTGCTTGGTGGGCTGCCTGTCATCTTCCCATACCTAATAAATCCCGATGGAAACCTTTCATTGATGTTTATCGTCGGGCTGATCTTGTGATTGGAGTTGCCGGTAATCAGTTTTATTCCACAGGTCGTTATGGCTGGCCTTTTCCATTGCATGCCCTATCCGTGTACCTGGCGCATTTGTTTCACAAACCTTTTTATACCATGCCACAATCCTTGGGTCCCTTGCGAAGATGGTGGGAACGGTTTTTAATGAAGAGGTTGTACGGCAAGGGACGAAAAATATATTTACGGGACCAAGTCTCCATTGAACTTGCGAAATCCATTGGGATCCCTGCAAACCGGATTATCTATGCACCCGACCCGGCTTTTTCCTACAATGCAGGAGATGATAATTCTGCCCGGGAACTGCTAAAGAAATATGGCTGGAAACTGGGTCAGCCTGCAGTGGGTGCGACCGTGCTTGCATCCATGGGACGCACACTTAAACAAGATCATATAGGACAATACTACCGCACGATTGCCAGAGTATTGGAAAAGATGATCAGAGATTTGGGTGTAGATGTTTTCCTGTTCATCCAGGTATCAGGACCCACCCATATGGAAAATGACAGCAAAGGGGCACAAAGAGTCCTGGAATTGCTGCCGGAAAATCTACGCCATCGGGCTGCGTTAGTCGATGAACAGTTGTCACCAGCAATGCTCAAGGCATGCTATGGACAGATGAACCTTTTTCTTGCAACCCGGTTACATTCAGGTATTTTTTCCCTTGGGATGCGGGTTCCGACTGTATTTGTGGGATATTTAACCAAGACCCACGGCGTCATGACTTCGTTGGGATTAGAAAATTGGTGTGTACCCATTGATGGAATTTCAGAAGACTCTCTCTGGAAGGTTATAAATCAGGCGTGGAATGACCGGGATTCTCGCAAAAATATATTACAGGAAATTATTCCCAAGGTTGCCCGGGAAGCAGATAAGGTGGGAAGTGCCATCCTGGAGGAATGGAGTAAGGGGTAGGAATGACCATACGTATTTTACAGGTAATTGATACGTTGACTGCCGGAGGGGCTGAACGAATGGCAGTAAGTATTGCCAATTCCTTACCAGTTAATCAATTTAATATATCAATTGCCACCACTTGGAAAATCGGGGATTTGGAAAACCAGGTTGCCCAGCACATAAGAAGATTTGATTTCCCGGCACGTTTTCATTATGATCCATTTGTGGCGGTTAAATTATCTCACCTAATTCGAAAAGAAGCCTTCGACTTGATTCATGTTCATTCCAATGCACTTTTTGTGACAGTTTGTGCACACCGGTTGTCTTTGACAAATTCACTTCTGGTTTGGCATGATCATTATGGGAGGTTGGAGACTCGAAAACGCCCGGTTCTTCCATATCGTATGGCTCTATCAGAATTGGATGGTGTGCTGTCGGTAAGCCGTAAACTTGAAAATTGGGCAGTGAGGGAAATGAAAGTTCCACAAAACAAGGTCTGGTATTTACCTAATTTTGTGGAATTTCAAACAAATTTACAAAACCACGATCTCAACCTGCCGGGAAAACCTGGTTATAGGATTGTTTGCGTGGCAAATATCCGAAAACAAAAGGATCATCTGACGCTGATCAAAGCATTCCGCCAGGTGAAGACTGTCATTCCAGAAGCTTCCTTATTACTGGTGGGGAAAGTAAATGAACCTGCTTTGCTTGTTGAGCTGGAAAAGTATATATTTGAACAAGGATTGGAAGATGCCATTCATTTCCTTGGGCAGAGGATGGATGTTCCGAATATTCTGCAGGTTTGTGATGTGGGTATACTCAGCTCCGAATCGGAAGCTTTTCCGTTGGTGCTTATCGAATATGGATTGGCAAGGTTGGGAGTGGTCGCCACCCGGGTTGGGGATTGTGAAGAGATTCTGTTGGGTGGAGATGCGGGAATGTTAGTGCCTCCAGGAAGTGTTTCAGCCATGGTGGAAGCCATGTTAATGTTACTGAAGGATTCTGAATTACGGCGAAGGCTCGGCGATAAATTGCATGGTCATGTTTCCAGGAATTATAGTAAACAGGTTTTCATTAAAAACCTGTTGGAAATCTATCAGATCCTCCTGCCCCACAAGGAAATTGAGCAGCCATGAGAATTATTCAGATTGTCAATGGCTTGGATATTGGAGGAAAAAGTGGCGGCGCAGCTCGTTTCTCGTTGGAATTAAGCAATTACTTGCATCAAAGAGGTGAGGAAGTCAGTATTGCTGTTGTGCATCGGTTTCATACAGATGCAGAAAAATACTGGGAGGATTATATTCACCGATTGGGGATGGAAATTATCCATCTTAATCCCAATGATTGGTTGGATTTATTACAAACAATCCGTACATTGAAAAAAGAATGTATCAACAGGCGAATTGAAATCCTGCATTGCCACAGCCCGGTTGGAAGCTTGGCAAGCATCATCACAAAATGGGGGATCCCCAACCTGCGGATTGTGCGCACTGAACATACCCCGGTTCCCTGGGGAACAAACCTGCTTGGAAAGATAAGTCGTTTGTTATTTACTAATTTGCTCTTTCCGATCTGCATTGACATGGAAGTTGGGGTATCAAAGCCCATTACAAATATGTTAAATAAACGGATTGGGGCACAATGGTGTCATCGGTCAGTAAAATTTATTCCTCCCGTTTTACCAGAAAAATACTGGAAACGAATCAATCATCCCCCTAAAAAAGAACCAACAGGCGGACAATATATAATCGGCAGCGTGGGTTCTCTACGGAAAATCAAAGGATATGAATATCTCTTGAAAGCCATTGCACTAGTGCGAGAAAAATATCCAGCGGTAGAATTGATATTGGTTGGGGATGGGGAAGAGAAACAAACATTGGAGGAACTGTCTACTAAACTTCATATACAAAATGCAGTCCAATTTTTAGGAGCTCGTTCTGATGTGCTGGAACTACTGGAAAGGATGGATCTGTTCGTCCTGCCTTCATTTGTGGAGGGGTTGCCAACTTCAATCTTGGAGAGTTGGGCAGTTGGCACACCGGTAATCGGCTCGGATATTCCTGGAATCCGTGCCATTCTTTCGAACGAACAATATGGATGGCTGGTGGCACCCGGTGATATTCATGCCCTGGCATTAAAAATCATCACTGTACTTGCCAACCCTCAAGAACGGGATCGGGTGCGGGTGAATGCCAGGCAGGCTGTAACAGCCTATACCATCGATAAAATAGGTCCGGATTACCAGAACATTTACTCGGAGCTGCTTCAATAGATTTTTGGAAATCCTATCATGAAAGAACCCCAAAGTAATTTTCGAGATCGAATAATAATTTTTCTAACTGTTGCCTTTTATGTTTTGCCGATTTATTTTGATTTACTCCTTAATAGCTGGGTGCGAACATTCAGTTATTTTGCTGCTGATGCCTTTTATTACCTTACCGTAGCCCGTAACTACAGCCAGCTGGGGATATTCACCTTTGATGGTGAATATATTACAAACGGATTTCATCCCCTCTGGCAGGTAATGACGGGATATCTTTACCGTTTTACAGGATGGTTGCATTTCTCAGAGCCTGCAAATTTGGTGGCTGTTCTGACTCTGTCAGTTATCCTGATTTCATTTGCCATCGTGTTATTGGGAATGACATTTAAAAATTGGCTGGGGACTGTCCCAACCTGGTTTATTTTTTTACCGGTTGGATTGTATGCCGTGATGATGTCGCCCATTCTTCATCGTTATGGGACATTATGGAGCTTTTCCAATGGGATGGAAAGTGCTCCCCTGCTCTTTATGTATGCACTCCTGATCTGGTTGATTTCACGCCCGGGGTGGTTAAAAAACTGGCAGACATCGGTATTAACTGGTTTGACACTTGGCATTTTGAGTTTGGCAAGACTTGACCATGCACTTCTTATTCCAGCATTATTCCTGGTAATCCTTTTTCGGATGGCGCTGGAACGCGATTTTTCTTCGATGAAATGGTTGTTACTGGCAGGAGGCATATTCAGTCTGATTATTTTTTGTTACTTGTTATCAAACCAGGCAATACTTGGTGTCTGGTTGCCGGTTAGTGGGGCTGAAAAAACCACATTTCCTTATATGCTGCAAGGATCAAGGAAAATAGAGGAAATCCGAAACTATCTTCAAAATATTGGTCAGCCATCATTCGGATTTGATATTTGGCGCTATACACAAATTATTTTCCCCACATTCATTGCAATACCGGTATTTTTCACCCGGGCATGGGCGGGTATTCGTTCAAGGCTGTTGGATTCTAAATCTATTGTATGGATTAGCAGCAGTTTATTTATTATTCTGCTGGCTTCTTATAATTTTTTCTTTGTCCCCACGCTGGATCAGGGGCATTGGTATTTTCCAGTTTCCATCCTATTCATGAGCTTGTGGGTCATCGAATTGGCATCCCATATACAGATCAATTGGCGTTGGATAAAACTGGCGATTCCCGCTTTACTGTTGGTTTTTGGAATCTGGTTTTATTTTAGTGTGTACCATGATCCAACCTTAAATGCTCGCAATGTCTGGTTTTACCAGGAAGCGCCAAACATTAGAGCATATTATCAGGGACAGGATGTTCGACTTCTGGAATATGATGATGGAATCATTGCATATACAACCGGGTTTAAGACAATGTCCGCCCTTGGATTTTGCCTTGATCCGCAGGCGCAACAGGCACTTCACGAGAAAAACTTATTAGAGCTGGCTTACAATCGGGGATATCGCTATATAGCTTCCCATTATTACTTCCGTTTTTCAAACCTGACCAAGGATTCCTCACCTGAGGAAGTAAAAACATTCCTCTCCAGCCATGGTTGGATTGGACCGCGTGAAGTGGAAGGTTTCCATTTTTGGATTGATTACGCGTCGGATGACAACCAATTTGTGATGATTGGTTACGAACGTTCGCCCTGATTAGAATTCAATAGACAGAGTGCCAATATCCAGAATTTGCCCCGGATCTCCCTTGTAAATTTTTGCCTGATTCGTGGTTTCATCTGTAATGATTAAGTAATTTACTGTTGGATCTCCAATCACCATTACAAACTCACCCGGTGTCAGATTAGAAAATACAAAATAACCATTTTCATCGGTATAGGTGCCGGGGCTGTAGGATTGGTCCAAGGCAAATGCCCCCTCTCCCTGTTCATTCCTATAAACCTCTGCCAAGCGCACCAGTGTATTTGTGTAGGGGATTGAACTTGCCTTGTTTACAAGTTGCCCAGTGATGACTGTCTTGGTTGCTTCCGGAGTGGGAATTGTGGGAGCAAGGCTCGCCGGTTTATTTGTGCAACCAACCAGGGTGAAGCTTACAATCAGGACAAGCAATAGAAGAGTAAGGAGATATTTTTTCATAATATGTTTATTCCTGAAGACTATTTAACCCAAACGGGTTATGGAATTATTTTTATTGTTCGACTAGAATATTTCTAAATTACCATAGCATATTCTGATTATACCTGATGGAGGTAACATGAAGAGTAAATTGTTGGTCCTAGTTGTATTAATTTCCATGCTGGTTGCCCTTGCTGGCCCGGCAAACGTCGAAGCGGCTGCGTATGGTTTGACGTTTACAACATCCGTTACATACCAAAATGTCACTGATACAGACACCTCTGTAAACTTTGTCTTCTACCCTGGTGGTGAGGGAACAGGTATTCCGATTGCCCGACCCGATCTGCCTGGCATGGCTGCTTCCTCTCTATATGTTGGCAGCCTGGGTGATATTGATCCTGGCTTCCAGGGTTCAGCGATTCTGATGACCACACAGCAGGTTGCTGCAACTCTTGTCCAACTTCCCCCCGGTGGCTCAACGGTCAAAGTCCGTCCACTTTCCAATGGATTTGTAGAAGGCTCGGATTATGTCCTGGTTCCAACTATTCTTAAGGCAACATTCAATAAACATTCCCTTTGGTCTGTGCAGAATGTGGATGATGTGGCTGCTGACTTGGTGGTTACCTTCAAACCGGTTGGGGGCACTGCATTTGATGTGAATGTCCTGGATTTGCCAGCAGGTGCTGCCCGCTTTTTCGATATGGCAACAGCCCCTGAGATCACTACACCAACATTCAACGGCTCGGTTACCATTCAAGCTTATGAAGCCGGCACGACCGACCCGGGCTCTGTAGTCGCAACCTCGGTTGAGTTGGGCATCACTAATGACGAAGCATATGCTTTTGAAGGATTTACCAGTGGGTCGAACACCGTCTATATGCCTTCTGCTTTCTGCAATTGGGGACCAACAGATAAAGTTCGTTCAGCATTTGCAGTTCAAAATACTGAACCTGATGGGGGCGCTGATGCGGAAGTTACCGTAACTTATAGCAACGGTAATATTGACGTGCCCGTAACCATTCATCCAGGTGAAAAAGCCAGCTTCTCTGGTTGTGGTCAGAGTGGCTCCCTCAACCCAACAGATTTCCTTGGGTCGGCAATTATCACTTCTGTGGGCGGAAAAATTGTTGCCATGGGCAAGGTTGGCGGTGATGGTGGTTACTCGACTGCCTACTCTGGTTTCTCCCAGGGTTATTCTGAGGTTGCCATGCCCTATGTCCGCTGGTCACAGACTCAATACTTTACTGGTGTGCGCCAGCAGGTGAACATTGCCATCCAGAATGTCGGCAGCGCAATAATCCCAGCCGGTGAAATCACCATCAGCTACTACGATATCAATGGTGATTTGGTCGGTACAGACACCAATCCTTCAGATATTGCAATTGGTGGTAAGTACTCTTCGAATGCCAATAAAATCCCTGGCGGAGTAGGTGCTGAATTTGGTTATGCGGTACCTGGTGTAATTGGCGGCGGTGCCATTGTTAGTGCAGCTGGTGCTGAGCTTGCAGTAATGGGTCGTGTTTGTACTTATAATACAGCCCGTGCCGTAGCTGCATGCGAAGACTACAATGGGAGTCCTGTAACCCCATAAATTTTGGACATCTTAGGGGCTGGCTTTTCCCCGAAGAAGCGGATTGGAAACCTCCCGGGCGAATCACAAATATAACCCGGGAGGTTTTTGTTTTACAACAATATGCTTTATCTCACTTGGCAAAACTAACAGGGTGGTGATATAAACAGACTTTGGATTGATTTCCGTTTCCGTTGGATTTTACTGAATCCCCTATTTAATATTATCCTGGATTTTTGATTTTTATCGTCAAAGGAGATGAAGTGATTTTAAAAAATTCATCATGGATCAAAAAAATCCTCGATATCAATTTCCTGGTTCAGGATTTGCTTGCCCCCGTCCTGTTGCTGACTGTGTATTGTTGGACATTTACGTATGTTTCTTCCCGCTATCTTCCTGCTGGTGTAAATCAGGTGTTTACCGACAGGTTGTGGAAGTACTTGCTGATGCTGCTGGTAGTTCTCCTGGCGTTGGCAGTTTTGGCGTGGCTATTCAATAAAAACAACCGGCTCAACTTCCGTAAATATAAGGTTGATCTGCACCCGGCGGATTTTCTATTCCTGCTCATCCCCCTCACGCCAGTAGTGCAGTACATGATCAATAATGAAACCATTCTCAGTTTTGCGGATATCGCCCTGACGGTGGGATTTTTCATTATATTTTCCAGTATTTATATCTTCATAATCCCTATCCTGTTCGGCTTCTTGCGTTCCTCCCGGATTTTGATGGCACTGGGTCTGGCTTTTGCGGTCACCATTATCAATATGGCAATGCTGAGCCAGCAATTTCATTGGTTTGCAAAAGGCAGCCTGAAGATTCAACTGGTCTATATGGTTGTTTTCTTTCTGGTGGGCTGGATTTTGGTAAATCTGAAAAATAGAAAATATTTATTTCTGATTGTCCTGGTGTACTTTGTGGCGAACAGCGGATTCCAGTTGATCTCCCATTTTAACAAGGCGCAGGAAGTTGCCGCTGTACCGGATGAAACCCTGCCGGTGCTGGATGTTACCCAAAAACCGGCAGTCAACCCTAACATTTACCTGCTTGTTTACGATGCCTATGTGCCGAATGAAACCATGTTAAGTTACGGCATCGATAATCGCGCTCAGGAGCAGTATTTACGCGACCAGGGCTTTGTTCTGTACCCTCATACCTATTCCATTGGGGCGGATTCAGTCGGCACGATGAGCCGGGTGCTTAACATATCCACCAGTTTTGGAGGGGATTATCGGAAGGGTGTTTCCGGTGACGGGGTGGTGCAGAATACCCTGCAGGAATTGGGCTACTCCACCTACGGCATCTTCCCCTCCGATTACATGTTCCAGGGAGTTAGCCCGCGCTATGATGTTTTCTTTCCCAAAATCAAAGGAGGAGCGTTTTGGAACCTGGCTTCTGTTGTCCTGATTGGCGAATTTCGGTTTGACCTGGGATTCACCGAACAATCCCATGATCAATATGTTGAAAACAAGCAGAATATCCTGGGAAGTGCTGCAGGAAAGCAGGTATTCCTTTATTCTCATACCAATATTCCCAATCACAGCCAGAATTCGGGAACCTGCCTGTCTGAAGAAACCAGCCTGTATGCCGAAAGGCTGGAGCGCGCCAACCTGGAAATGCAGGCTGATATCCGGATCATCAACCAGGTCGATCCGGGAGCAATCGTGATCGTGGCGGGAGATCATGGTCCGTATCTGACGAAGAATTGCTATAACACGGGGGATGATTATGACATATCGGAAATTTCCCGTCAGGACATCCAGGATCGATTTGGTACTTTCCTGGCAATCCGGTGGTCCACGCAAGATTATTCAAAGTATGATGAAATTACCATCCTGCAGGATCTTTTCCCGGCAATCTTTGCTTATGTATGAAGATGAGGCATTTCTGAAACTGAAATTGCAGCCGGTGACTCAAACCCCCATCGTGGTCTCCGGCGCTTCGGTAAATAATGGGATCATCATTGGGGGCATCAATAATATGGAACCGCTGTATCTGTCAGAGAAATAAATGAGCGGATGAATTGCATATCTTGATGCAGTTCATGACTGTATCCTTTCAATTATGTCAGGTTTCGGGTCAGGGGTGAATGTTATAATGAATCACAAAATAATCTCCAGATATGCGTTTCCCGAAACCCTTCCCCATTTATCCTTTATTGGTGGCAGTGGCTCCTGTACTTTCCTTGTGGGGTCATAATATACAGGAACTGGACCCCGGAGCTGGCAACCGCGCTTTATTGGTCGCCGTGTGTGGAGCATTGGTTGTTTGGGCGCTTTGGGGGGCAGTCACGCGTTCCTGGTACAAATCAGCGATCCTGGCGACCTGGTTCTGGCTTCTCTTTTACAGCTATGGGATTTACCAAACCCCAATTGGGGGAAAATCACAGCTGGGATTGATGATCAGCGATCATCGAATTCTTCTGCCAATATGGGGGATCTTATTTCTGGATGGATCTTATTTAATTCATAAATATTTTCGGGGTCGTGATAACTTCATCCGGATCACCAATGCAGTTTTCATTTTCCTGTTGATCATACCCCTCTATCAATTGGGGTATCATCAAATTCGTTCTTGGGATGGGGCAAAACAATTTACCCCCTCGGCGGCAGTAAATCCGATTTCATCCAATGTTTCACCTACCAATAAACCGGATATTTACCTGATCATCCTTGATTCGTATACCCGTGCGGATGTTTTACAGGAAGTGTATGGTTTTGACAACCAGACATTTGAGGAAAATTTGTCTTCGTTGGGTTTCCAAATCACGCCGTGCAGCTTGAGCAATTACGGCTATACTGCTCTTTCCCTGGGCTCCATGTTGAATATGGATTATCTGGACAACATCCTGGATGATTTTTCCAGCCTGGACAAACACGACCTGCCCCGTGTGTATGAAGTGGACAGACATAATTCGGTGCGCACCTACCTTGAGTCGATTGGTTATACCACCGTATCCATCGTGGGTTACCAACCCATTGCTTGGACTGATTCAGATGTATATTACCCAACCAATCCTTCCTATATAGCCTCTGAGAAAGGGATCGGCTTTTTAAGCCAGTTTGAGCGGATGTTGCTGCGGGCTACAGCATTGAAGCCAATCATCCAGCACAACAACCAGCAGTTTGATCCATATGATATCCCTTTCAATTACGTCTATGAAGACCTGGTGCGCACCCAATGGTATACCTTTGAAAAAATCAACGAAATCAGGGAGATCCCTGGACCCAAGTTCGTTTTCATCCACATCAATTATCCCCATCCGCCGTTCATGTTCCGTTCAGATGGATCCATGATTGATGATCCCAAAATTTTGTCCTGGAATGATGGAGTTCCATGGGAGGAAACAAAGGATGAATACGTCGAAGCTGTTCAATATGTCAACAATCAAATTTTCCCTTATGTTAAGCAATTGACAGAAACCCCAAATCCTCCCATCGTCATTTTACAGGGCGACCACGGATACGATACACCCAACCGGCTGGCTATTTTTAATTCATTCTTTGTCCCGGATTCCATCCGTGAAAAATTGTACCCGGCGATCACCCCGGTCAATACCTTCAGGATAATATTGGATGAATTGTTTGGGGCTGATTATCCAATTTTGGAAGACAAATCCTTTATGAGTCCCCTGAAAAATATATTGGATGTCACCCCTTACCAGGAAACCATGCCTGATTGCCAGCCTTAAATCAAAGACCGCACCCGGTCAATCCAGGTGCGGTCCGGGTTGATGAATTCCCAGTTATGCAGTGGGTGTGCTTTGCGGTTCCAGCAGGGGGGTGTCTATCCGCTTGAGCAGGATTTCCCCGTCGTCGGATGCATCCACCAGAATTGTGTCGCCCTCCACAACTTCTCCGGAGAGGAAGAAGTCCGAAAGGCGGTCCTCGATGCGGAACTGGATCACCCGACGCAAGGGACGGGCTCCCATGTCGGGGTCATAGCCTTCCGCAGCCAGCAGGTCGATTGCGGCTTCCGTGATGCGGAGTGAGATTCGATGGTCGGCAAGGCGTTTGGCAACCTTGTCCAGCTCCAGTGAGACGATCTTGCGGATGTCCTCCCGGTTGAGCTGGCGGAAGACGATCACACCATCCAACCGGTTCATGAATTCAGGGCGGAACACCCGCTTGAGGGCTTCCATCAGTTTCTTGCGCATTTCATCATGCTGCTGGTGCTCCTCCTCGGTTTCCTCGTGTTGGAGGGAAAAGCCCAGTGAACTTTGCCGCCGGATCATGTCAGCCCCTACGTTGGTGGTCATGACGATGATTGTGTTGCGGAAATCCACCTTGTGCCCGCGGGCATCACTGAGGTGACCCTCTTCCATGATCTGGAGCAGCATGTTATGCGCCTCGGGATGTGCCTTTTCAATCTCATCGAAGACCACAATGGAATAGGGGCGGCGGCGGATGGCTTCGGTCAATTGACCGGCTTCCTCGTAACCCACATAGCCCGGAGGCGCCCCCACCAGCCGGCTGACGGTGTGACGCTCCATGAACTCGGACATGTCCAGTTGAATCAGGGAGTCTTCGCTGCCAAACATGAAGGTTGCCAATGCCTTGGTCAGTTCAGTCTTGCCCACTCCGGTGGGTCCCAGGAAAATGAACGAACCGATGGGTCGGCGGGGGTCCTTCAAGCCGGCACGCGCCCGGCGGACCGCTTTGGAGATGACTTCGATGACTTCACCCTGCCCGATGATGTGGGCGTTGAGTTCCTCTTCCATGTGCAGCAGGCGTTCGGTTTCGGTCTCGGTCATCTGCATGACGGGCACGCCTGTCCACATGGAGACCACTTCGGCAATATCATCCGCCGTGACCACGGGACTGTTGTTGCGGTCGAAGCTTGTGCGCAGTCGATTGAGCTGGTTTTCCAGGGTGGCTTCCTGTTCCAGCAGGTCCTGGGCTTCGTCCATGCGCCCATTTTCCACCGCCAGGCGGTGCTGCTGGCGCGTCTGGCGCAGCTGGGTCATAATCTCCTTGGAACTGTGGGCTGCAGGGCTTTTATACATGCGCACCCGCGAGGAGGTTTCATCGATCAGGTCAATGGCTTTGTCCGGCAGGAAACGTTCCGTCACATAACGTGCGGAATAGCGCACCGCGGCGTTGATGGCATCGTCCGAGATGATCAATTGGTGGTGTTCCTCGTAGGCTTTGCGAATGCCGCGCAGGATTTCAATGGTCTGCTCAATGGTGGGTTCCTCCACCAGGATGGGTTGGAACCGGCGTTCCAGGGCGGCATCGCTTTCGATATGCTTGCGATATTCATCCAGGGTGGTGGCGCCAATCACCTGCAGTTCGCCGCGCGACAGGGCAGGTTTGAGGATGTTGGCTGCATCCACCTGGGAGCCGGCTGAACCAGCGCCCACCAGCATGTGCACCTCGTCGATGAAGAGGATGGCGCCGCTTGCCTTCAACTCGTCAATCACGCGCTTGAGGCGTTCCTCGAACTGACCGCGGTACATGGTGCCTGCCACCAACGAGCCGACATCCAGCTGCAGAACCTGCTTGCCAATCAACGGTGCGGGTACATCGCCTTCAATGATGCGCTGCGCCAGCCCTTCCACGATGGCAGTCTTGCCAACGCCTGGCTGACCAATGAGCGCGGGGTTGTTCTTGGTGCGGCGAGCCAGCACCTGAATGACCCGTTCAATTTCCATCTGGCGCCCGATGACCGGATCCAGCTTGCCGTCCTCCGCCATGGCGGTCAGATCGGTGGCAAGCTGATCCACCAACGGGGTCTTTTCGCTTTTCTGTTCCTTCCTGGATGACGAAGGCGGTTGCTGGGCTCCGGCGGGGGATGCCGCTGAACTCTCCTGCATCACACGGCGCGTCTGGCGGCGGATTTGTTCGGGTGTAACACCCAACCGCTTCAACGCCTCCAGCGCCCATCCCTCGGACGAGCGAACCAGTGCCAGCAGCAGGTGTTCGGTGCCGATATAATGATGCTCCAGCTTGCGGGCTTCCTCAATGGCAAATTCCAGCACTTGCTGAACGCCCTGCGAGAGGTCGATTCGAGCTGCGTCGGATGTGCCATAACCGGAAAGCTGCTCCACCACCTCGTGGACGCGCGCCGTTTCCAGCCCAAGGTCCCGCAACACACGGCTGGCAACGCCGCCGTCTTCTTCAATCAAACCCAATAGTAAGTGCTCGGTGTTGATGGTTGGATGATGCAGCCGTTCTGCTTCCTGGTGCGCCAATCCAAGCACCCGCCGGGCTCGTTGGGTAAATTTTTCCATTCCAGCCACAGGTACTCCTTTGGGTAAAACTGCGGGGTTTGATGATGGACCGGAATCCGTCGACGTTTTTGGGGTTTATTCACCACGACGGCATGCATCCGCCGCTGGTCGCGACAGTCCGGAGAATCGCCCCGAAGTTCATCCAACTTGATTGTACCAAATATTAAGAGAAATTCCAGTGACGCCCCCTTCCGGCAGGCTTGTTTTTTATATGAATTGGATTAACATTTGTCTTCCCGTCCGTTTTATGTACATTAAATAAACCCGGGGATGAAAAATCGCCCATCTACATCGTCCCCTGATATGCTCAACGATGACCTCACGGCTTCCAATTGAGGAATGCCTCAAGCACCTTGAGATTCGTTTTAAATTCTGTATCCGTGTGGTTGGACAGCTCCAGGTCCACAGCCGCAATGTCAATCATCGCCGCCCAGTCCACCAGTTGACCGGTGTACTCACAACCCGAATCGATTGGGGGGTATGGATATCCGCTGACCGCTGCAAGGGTTTTTGCCAGGCTTGTTGATGGCGATTCAGCAAACGCCCCGCCGGCAAAAATACCCAACGCCGCCGAGTGATAGCTGATGAGGGCTTCCACTTCCTGGGTGACCAGGAAGCTCGCCAGTGCCTGGGTCTCATTTTCAGAGTGGGGGTACGGTCCGCCGGTTATGGTCGTATCGGGGTAGCAGCCGCTGCGGTCCCAATAATCCTGCCAGTTGATACCCCAGTTACGGTTCAGGTCCACATTATTGGCATTGGCGCGCCCCCACGGTCCGCGGGCAGCTCCATCCGGATTAAATAAGCGCAGGATATAGAGCGTCACATCCGGTGGGACCAGGGAGGGATTTTTCTGCAGGTGTTCAATTAACTCGTCCGCCAGGAAGATGGTGTTGACCTCGTATCCTCCGTGGATTCCGGCGATAATCATCCGCCGCGAGGGACCACTGCCAAACCTCACCACCTCCAACGGGCGTTCCTCGGCGGTGTAACCAATGGTGAAAGGGATGCCCTGCCTGCCCATCGGGGTCGCTGTGACTTCCGGGGTGGGTGTGAGGGTGGGGGTGGGCTCGGGTGTGGGGGTGGGTTGAGGTGAGAGCGTGAAATCCGGGGTTGGGGAGGGTGGGAGCGGCGTGAAGGTGTGGATGGGAATGACCGGCATATCCGCCCTGCCCGCCAGCGGTAGAAAGGGTGTTTTTCCAAACAGCCAGATCAACATGCCCATGCCAACCAGGCAGCCAAGAAAGGAGAAATACCGTTTCCTTTTGGATGTGTTGATCATGAAACCCTCACCACTCATCGCGCACCTCGCGCAGGAAGCGCGGGGTGTTCAGGCGGTGCTCCAGCAGGTGGGTGAAATAGTTTTGCAGCAGGGTTTCCATCTCCTGGCGGATGGCTGGTGCCGGATTGGCACGGCAGGCATCCGACCACGAACTGCGCTGCAGGTGCCGCAGGTATTTCAGGGTGGGCATCGAAACCGGAACGACGGGTGTCACAAATAATCCGCATTTGGGACAGACCACCCCGCCCTGAACGGCGGAGAAATATTGATCCCGGGGTTCAATTTTTTCTTCACAGGATACACAGGAGTGTAATTCCGGGCGAAAGCCCAGCAAATCCAGCAGGCGGATGTCATAGTAGCGGACCGCCAGGTAGGGATTCTCCAGGGTGGCGATGCGCTCCAGGGTGGTGGTGAGGAGCTGGTAGAGCCGCCAGTTTTCGCCCTCCTCGTAAGTGAAGCGATCCAGCAGTTCCACCACATAGGAGGCATAGGCAAACCGGGTGAGGTCGCTGCTGATCTGGATGTGGACATCCAGCGCTTCCGCCTGGGTTACAATCCACAGGTCATGCCCGCGGGCAAGCAGCAGGGATGAACGGGTGAACGGCTCCAGGTGACCGGATTTGCGGGAAGTGACCTTGCGCACCCCCTTGGCAATGGCGCGCAGCTTGCCCTCCTCGCGCGTGTAGAGCGTGAGAATCCGGTCGGCTTCCCCATAATCCATATGGCGGAGGATGATGCCCTCCACCCGCAGGGTGCGGCTGGGCGCTGGCATAAGTCAATTGTAGCATCATGTTGCAGGATTCTTCCGGATTATTATGGAGCAGGCGATGGCGACCAGCCAGATGAAGGATTCACATTCCAGGATCAGGCTGAGGGTGATGTTTTCCACCAAGGCTAAAAGTACGAATGGCATAGCAGAATTATTGTCCGCGAAAAATCAAGATGAATTCCCGCCGGGGGATTATTTGCGTTGTTTGAAAAAATATTTTCCGATCAATGAATTGTTAATATCACCAATGAAATTAACTTGTTCCTTTGAAAAATTTGCCACTGTAATGTAATCATCTGCAAGCAGGGTGTATGGATGGTCATGCTCCCACCTGATTGGAGGAATCACAGCTTCATGGGGTGTAGTTCGCGGTTGTTGATCATACTCGATCCTGTGAAGAAGGTAATCATCCGTCCTGTAAATGGATCGATTGATTTCATAAAGCGGGGTCAGAGAACCAATCACGAGCATGCCAATTAACAAGGGGCGCAGGAGCCATTTTCGGTCTGCCAATCCCATGCCGGACCAGACCATGAGTTGGAACAAAGGTGCGATGGAAACCCGCATGCAAAAATCCAATCCCTCGCCAGCCATGATGAGAGGACACAGGGTTAGAATCAATGCGGTTGCATACCAGCTTAATTTATTTTTATGCTTGCGGTAAAACAGGAACCATAAAGCCATGCCCTCCAGATAAATAAAAAAAAATAAAGAAAAACAAATGGCAAGCTGATATTGTCTGCCAGATGGATGTGGGAATTTTGGTTCGTGGAAAAGTATAAAAATGAAATCCCAATTGACATGCCCCCGCCCGCCATATTTTCCAGGGTTGCGCATGAAAGGACATCTTCTTTAAGGTTGACAAGAAATTCTGATAATGAAAATGGTCTTTTATCAGAGGGTAAAGTTTCCGGGTTAAAACTTTTCCTGGGTATTTCCAAAAGAATGAAGAAAAGGAATCCGATGGCTGGCAAAGGTGCCATGAAAAAACACAGCCCCCATAACAGGAACCCCCATCTTCGATCCGGTATTAATCCATGTATTGCCATGCATACCCAGGTTGGAACTGCCTGGTTAAATACCCAGTAAAGTTGCGAGGTCATTGATGAAAACTGATAATGATCTGACCACCATTCCAGGTGGGAGACCGGAGGCCATAGTGCAGGGTAATGGTTTGGGGATACAAGCTGGGCATAACCTGCTCCGATAATATCCATCCCGCTAAAAAGAATGATCAGGATGGATGCGCACATAAAAGAGCTGCCCATCTTTTTTCTCAATAACAGGGCTGTTAACAGTATCCCCAATAAAGTCCAGATGAAAAGGGCAAGCTGAGCAGCATTCCAACCAAATAATTTTCCTGCAAGTGCTGCAGGCAGCCAAAAGCCAATATAGTAAACAAGAGCAGACCCGGTGCTCATTCCCGGCTGATTGGACAATTCCGGATAATTTACAGGCCATGAGATGTTAATCAGATCCCGAAAGATGGCATTTCTACCATGGTGGTCCCAATCTTGAAATGCGAATCCACCAATTCCCGAAAAAATTACCCAAATGACAATCAGAAACACGCCAACCAGGAGACCCTTTTTATTGATCTGATGGGTGGATCTGGAATCGTTTTTTACCTGCCTGATTATCCGAAAATATATCCATATCAGGGTAACAGTGACCGGGATGCCAATGATTGGGCGCAGAAATCCCAGGCAAAAGATCAGAAATGGCAAAAGCAGATAGCCAAATGCCAGATGGACCAGGGTGTGAATTTTTATATTCATTTCTTTGTTGATATCCCCCTTGAATGATGATTAGGTTGTGGATTTGGGCTCTCTTTACTCCCCTATCCCGGCAAATCCCCCGGACCAAACGACAGGGGCAGCAGTTTTTCCACCGTCGTCTCGTGGACCAGGCTGCCCGTCTCATCCGCCAGGTAGATGATTGTGCCAGTGCCAAACTCCGCCAGCACCTGCCGGCAGGACCCGCAGGGGGTGCCGGCATTGGAGGTAACCACGGCAATGGCGACGAACTCGCGTTCGCCCTCCGAAACCGCCTTGAAAACCGCCACCCGTTCGGCGCAGATTCCATCCGGGTAGGCGGAGTTTTCGATGTTCACGCCCTCGTAGATTTTTCCGGATGAGGTAAGCAGCGCCGCCCCCACCGGATAGTGGGAATAGGGCGCGTATGCCCACTGGCGCGCCTGCCGGGCGGCTTCAATCAATTGCGTACGTTGTTCAGCGTCTGGTTTCATTGCCATTCTCCTCCGCTTCCTCCAGGTTTGTCCGGCGGGCGGCGCGCACCTTGCGGATGCGCCGTCCCAATACCTGCTCCACAGTCAGCAGCCAGCCGTCAATGGCAAGCTCGGCGCCTTGCACCGGCACCCGACCCAGGTTGCCGTATATGTACCCGCTGAGGGTCTCCCCCATCTCCTTGGTCAGGTGGGTGCCCAGCAGCATATTCACGGTGTCCAGGTCAATTCTGCCCTGCAGCAAGTATACATCAGGATTGATTTGTTCGTATGCCAGCTCCTCCCCCTGATCATATTCATCCCGCACTTCCCCGATGATTTCCTCGACGATGTCCTCCAGGGTGACCAGACCGGCGGTGCCGCCATATTCATCGATGACAATTGCCATGTGAAAACGCTGATCCTGCATTTCCTCCAGCAGGGTATCCACTTTTTTGGCTTCAGGGACGAAATACGCCGGGCGCAGCAGCGAGCGCAACGAGAAATCCCCCACCTCGCCTGCCTGCAGGTCGATCGTTACTTTGTCGAAGTAATTCTGCTCCGGGAAGATATCGTAGGTGACATCGATGCCGGTCAGTTCGGTGAACTTGGACAGTTCGCCCACCAGCGCCTGCTGATAGGGGTGCTGGTTGAGCAGCAGACGGAGGGTGGTGCCTTCGTACTTGCGCCAGTCAAATTCGTCCTGCGCGCTCGTAACGGACATTCCCACAGGCAGGGCCAGGGCAAGCACGAGAAGGAGCGAGAGAAGTCTGCGGTTCATAGTTTTCTCCCTTAATTTGCTAAAACTGAAATGCACGGACGCGACAATTCGGATCGAGTAACTGTTGCTGTTCACCTCCCTTGTTTAGGCCAGCGCTAACAATGCAAGTCCACGAGTTCCTTGAGGCTTTCGATGACGAAATCCGGCGGAGAGGACATCTTCTGAACATCGTCGCGCTTTGAGACGCCGGTCAGGGCCACTGCGGTAAACATGCCTGCCCGTTGTCCCATCGTGATGTCGGTCTCAAGCCGGTCACCGACCAATAGCGCGCGTTCGGGCGGCACGCCCAGCCTGTGCAGCGCCACGTCAATCATGAGCTTGGACGGCTTGCCGGCCAATAGCTCGACCTTGCGCCCCGTCATGTGCTCCAGGGCGGCGATGGTGGCACCGGCGTCGGGTATGGCGCCGCCCGGCATGGGGCAGGTCTTGTCGGGATTGGTGGCGAAGAAGCGCGCCCCCCTGACCAGTGCCTGATAGGCTGTGTTCAGCTTACGGTAATCCAGCGTGCGATCAAAGGCGATCACCACCGCGTCAATGCCCTCCGGCGCGATCACCTGCATGGGGTCCTGGTCCATGAACTCCGGCACAATGGTCAGACCGTGACTGCGTAGCTCATTCAGCAGGTTGTCTTCTCCCACCACATAGAGCCGGAGATGGGGTTCGGTGTGGGCCAGGTGATAGCCCAGCACATAACCGGAGGTGATCACGTCTTCGGGGGAAGTGGGGATGCCCAACCGGGTGAGCTTGCGAGCATAGGCATCGCGCGGTTCGAGCGGTTTGTTGCTGACGAAGAGGGTGCGCTTGCCGTTGCGCCGCAGCTCAGCGATTCCCTCTGCGGCACCAGGCAGCACGGCATCTCCCAGGTAGACCGTACCGTCCAGATCGAAGATGAAGGCATCTATGGGACATGACACAGCAGAGTTCTCTCCAAAAAAAGAACCGCACTTGTGAGCACCTAACCCAAAGCGCGAACCGGCTACGTGTGAAGTTTCGTGCACACGCTGGGTGTTTTTTCACAAGTTATCATAGGTCGCACTATTTGTCAATCGCCTCATCCCTCGCGACAC
>CALMHE010000321.1 GCA_937863865.1 uncultured Anaerolineaceae bacterium
AAGCAGTCTGTACTATTGGCGAACGCACCGGCATACAGAATATGACGGGTTTCATTGGTAAGCGGAATGTGCAGAGAGATGATATCGGAACGGGTCAATAATTCATCCAGCGACACCTGGATGAATTATTGACCCGTTCCGATATCATCTCTCTGCACATTCCGCTTACCAATGAAACCCGTAATATTCTGAATGCCGAAGCGTTCGCCAAGATGAAAGACGGCGTTCGGATCATTTGTGCAGCCCGTGGCGGTGTTATTGATGAAGCTGCACTTCTGGCTGCCCTTGAATCCGGCAAGGTTGCCGCGGCAGGTTTGGATGTGTTTATTGCCGAACCACCCGGACTCACTGCACTGGTGGCTCATCCCCGGGTTGTCTGCACCCCGCATATCGGCGCACAGACTGTGGAAGCACAGGAACGGACTGCCATTGACATTGGCAGTGAAGTCCTGGCTGCCCTGAAGGGTGAAGCACTTCGCTGGCGTGTAGCATAAGGTCAATTCAGGAGTGCAGGTAAAAACCTGCACTCTTGTTTAATAGATCAACCTGTAATAATCATTTCAATTGCGGAAAGGTGATCATGGAAAAGCTGAACACATTGAAGACCAAATTGAGTGAGATTACCTATCTGGGACGCGCCGCAGCAGTCCTGGGTTGGGATCAACAAACCTACATGCCCTCGGGTGGGGCTGAAGATCGCGGAAACCAATTGGCAGTGATAGGAAGTCTGGCTCACCGCCTTTTCACCAGTCCCGAAATTGGGGAGCTTATTGAAGACAGCAAACCGCTTGTGGCATCCATGGATCCGGATTCGGATGATGCCTGTCTGCTGCGGGTTTTGGATAAGGCTTACAAGAAAAACATCTGTGTTCCCGAGGAACATGTGGCGGAATTTGCCAGGATCACGTCAATTGCCCAGGAAGTCTGGGCGCGGGCTCGGGCTGCATCTGATTTTCCGGCTTTCCGCCCGCATTTGGAACGAATTGTGGAGATGCGTAGGGAATATGCCGCTTTCTTTAAGCCATACGATCATGTTTACGATCCGTTGCTGGATGATTTTGAGCCAGGTTTAACAACTGCCGAGGTTCAAGCGATATTTACAACGTTGCGTCCCCAGCAGGTTGAATTGATCCAGGCGATCACATCCCGTCCCCAGGTAAATGATGCCTTCCTGCACCGCGATTATCCGGAACAGGGGCAATGGGATTTTGGGGTGGAAGTCGCCACCCGCTTTGGCTTTGACTGGAACCGGGGTCGGCAGGATAAATCCGCCCATCCCTTCACCACCTCCTTTGGCATTGGTGATGTTCGGATTACCACCCGCTTTGATCCGGAACGGAGCGCCTCGGCATTGTTCAGCACCATGCACGAAACCGGTCATGCACTATATGAACAGGGCTTTGATAAAAGCCTGGCTGGTACACCCCTGGCTGATGGCGCCTCCATGGCTCTCCACGAGTCACAATCCCGCCTGTGGGAAAATCTGATCGGTCGCTCCCTGTCATTCTGGACCTTCTTCTTCCCGCTATTCAAGAAGCGTTTCCCGGAACAACTGGAGGGTGTGGACCTGGACGGCTTCTTCCGTGGCATCAACAAGGTGGAACCTTCTCTGATCCGCGTGGAAGCTGATGAAGCCACCTACAACCTGCACGTGATGCTGCGGCTGGAATTGGAAATTGCCCTGATGGAAGGCACATTGGAGGTCAAGGACCTGCCTGAAGCATGGAATGCCCGCATGAAGGAATATTTGGGGATTGTTCCACCGAATGATGGTGTGGGTGTCCTGCAGGATGTTCACTGGTCAGGCGGGATGATCGGTTACTTCTCCACTTATGCTCTCGGAAATCTCATTTCTGTGCAGCTCTGGGAATGCATTCTCAAGGATCTTCCTGATCTGGAAGACCAGATTGCCCACGGTCAATTTGAATCCTTGTTAAGCTGGCTTCGTGAAAAAGTTCACCGCCATGGTTTCAAGTTTGAACCACAGGATCTGGTGCGCAGGATTACCGGAACCGGCATTGATCCCCAGCCTTATATGCGCTACCTGAAAAACAAGTACAGCTACATTTACGGTTTCTAATCAACTTCTCCTGGCTGCTGGAACCGGGAAACACCTGGCTCCGGCAGCCATTCCCTTCCGTTTTTTATTTATAATATCTCCATCTGAGGAAAATTCCATCTGTAACGTATTGGTTCGGTCATGAAAGAATTGCGGAAATCTGTCCATTTATTTTTTCTGCCGCTGACCCTGTTTCTCCTCCTCGGGTTTTCAGGATGCCAGTTTCAAGGGATTCCTGCTTCATCCTTGTTAACTCCGGCATATTTACGGACGCCCTTTACACTGACCCCGATGGCAACATTCATCCCTTTTACAATGGCGCCCCTCCCCACGGATACGGATGCACCCACAGTGGAGCCAACCTTCACGGCAAGTTCAACCTCAACCCCATCCCTTGAACCGTCAGCCACTTCCTCACCCACCCTGGATTTGTCTGCTTCCCCCACGCCCGATTACTCTCCAACTCCCAGCCTCCATCCTTCACGGACTCCAACCATTACCCGCACTGCCCGACCAACCCGTACACCAACCCGGACACCCACGCCCACAATTCCGTTGGCGGATTTCCGGGTTGTTCGACCGGGTCCATTTTCCCGGGTGACTTCGCCTTTGCATGTCTATGGAAGCGCGATACCCGGTGCCGATGGGGTGGTATACGTGGATTTAATCGGGGAATTTGGGGAATACCTTTCCCGCCAGGCACTGCGCTACGGCACCGGCTTGGGAACTCCGGTGCTAATCCAACCGGAAATCGAATTTTCCCTTACAGGGGCATCCGAGCTGGCGCGGCTGGTTGTTTATTCGCTGGATACTGCCAATCGAATCATTGGACTGACATCGCAGGATCTCATTCTACTTAAGGTTGGTGAAGACCAAATTTATACACCCTGGACCCAACTGGAACCCTTCGAGGTGACACTGCCCAAGCCAAACCAGGATGTATATGGGGGATTTGTAAATGTCATTGGCATGGCTTGTGGTGTGAATGCCAATCCATTGATTTTTGAGTTAATTGATGAGCAGGGAAGGGTTGTTGGGTCAACCGAAATCCTGATTGATCAGCCCATTCCCGGCTATTCCCATGCAGCAATGAACGTGATGGTGCCTTACCAGGTCAATGAACGGACACCGGTGCGGTTGACCTTGCGTCAGGAGAGTGCCGGACGGATCCCCGGCACGGTAACCCTGTGGTCGGTACCGGTCAATGTGTTTCCGTAAAATTTTGTCCGATGGTCCACCAAAAATTGATCAGCTGCATCTTCGATAGGTGTTGAAAAAGATGCTGCAATTCCTTCAACGCATCCAGTGCCTTGTGTCGTTGGTAATCGGTTAATTCCAGGGCGGCAAATTCATCCATATCCAGGACCAGCTGTCTTCCATCCGGGTAAACCAGGAGGTCAATCGCCAAATCCATGTATGACACCGCACCATCCAGGATTTCAGCCGGCTCCGTGATATTACAATACCAACCTTTCAAGGAATCATCCAGATGGTTGTGGATTTCGAAAATGTTATACCAGCGGTCGAAATAATATGCTTCCAGGAAGCGATCACCCTTTTCCAACACGATCTCATGGAAGGGCAGATTATGACGATTGAAGAAAGCTTCCAACAACAGACCATTTTTTGTGCGGTCCATGGTTCTGCCGGAATATCGCCATTTTTCGTTTCCCCGGGGGTCAAGTTTGATCACCACCAGATCATCCATCGGTTGGGGCTTCTCCATTCTGAAGGCAAATCACCCCGTCCCCGGCAAGAGCGACGGTAATTAAATCACCAATTTTTAGCAGCTCCCGGGCAGGCAGGCTGGTGGTTTGAAATTGAAAGCCAACCCCATTGTCCAGGCGCAGCATTAACCGGTAATGATCCCCCCGAAAAACCCAATCCTCCACTCGCCCCTGCAACTTGTTCGGTGAATCGCCCTCCCACAAGATTGATCCGGGACGGACAAGTACATGGACATTTTGACCTGGATGAAGTGAGGAGACATCATCGCAGAAAGCCAGCCATTTTCCCACGGATGTTTCGATATACAAAGGCGAAATTGAGCTAATCTTCCCGGGCAGGAGATTGGTCAAACCCAGAAAGGCTGCAGCCCAAGCAGTGCGCGGTCTATCATAAACCTCGGCAGGGGGTCCGTCCTGTTCGATCTGTCCATGATGGAGAAGAACAATACGGTCCCCGATTGTAAAGGATTCTTCCTGATCATGGGTTACATAAATAGCTGGAATGCCGGTCTGATGCAGGAGCCGGCGCAGTTCGGTGCTCAATTCCTCCCGCAGTGCTCTGTCAAGTGCCCCCAGCGGTTCATCCAGCATTAACAACCTTGGCTGGGGTGCCAGTGCGCGAGCCAGCGCCACCCTTTGTTGTTCACCGCCGGATAGCTCAGTCACCCGGCGGCTGGCAAAGGAAGTTAAATTTACCCTTTCCAATGCTTCAGCAACCCTTTGGTGAATTTCTGCTTTTGGCAGATGCTGCATCCGCAAGCCAAATGCCACATTATCTGCAACATTCCGATGGGGAAAAAGGGCATAATCCTGGAACATCAATCCGAACCGCCGCAGGTGGACTGGCACACCTTTCAAGTTTTGACCTTCCCAGAAAACATCTCCGCTGTCCGCTTCCTCCAGCCCGGTAATGATGCGCAAAAGGGTGCTTTTACCGCTGCCGGATGATCCCAGCAAACAAACAGTCTCCCCGGAATGGACACTGAAAGAAACCCCCTGCAAAAGGGGTTTCCCTTCGTATGTTTTGTGTATATTGTGAATTTCCAACATGTTTCCAATGCTACCATAAACCATGGATTTTCGTCTCTTGACTTTCCCGCTTGATCGAGGGATAATAAACCTGATACCTTAAAAAGCGTTGACGGAGAAAAGTACACCGGTGGAAGCCGACAGGGAAATCCGGGCATGGACTGAGACCCGGACCCGGGGAAAACTGGTGGAAGTTCCCTCCCGAGCCGCTCAGGGGAACCCCGCAGGGGCAAGTAGTCTGAGCCGCAATGCCAGCGTTACCGGGCAGACCAATCGCAGAGGATGCTGATCTGCCGTTGGATTGAGCGGGCTGTTCGGAATGCAGCCAATTTGGGTGGTACCGCGGGTTTGCCCCGTCCCTTGCAGGACGGGATTTTTTTATTTTGACAGGCAATTGGAGGAAGAATGAGCGAAGAACAACACCCCATTCTCAATCAAC
>CALMHE010000322.1 GCA_937863865.1 uncultured Anaerolineaceae bacterium
ATTCACCATAAGCATTGATATGGGTGTTTGCCTGGGCAATCCCGAATTTATCTTCTGCATCAGCAGAGAGATAATCAATTTCGTCGGATACAAAGGACTGCACCATGATGGCAGTGCGATCCAGTTTTGCAATGGCTGGCAGCATCTCCCGGGTGACGCGTTCATTCGCCTTGACAATCACCTCTCCAGTCTCCGGATCGGCGAGAGTTTCTTTTATTAACCGTCCTTCCAGGCGCGGATCGGTGCAGGAAAGGATTTTCACCACCCGGCGGTAGGGAGTTTCAATAAACCCGTACTCATTCACCCATGAGAAGGATGCCAGGCGACCGATCAGACCAATGTTGGGACCTTCCGGTGTTTCAATCGGGCAAATCCGTCCGTAGTGGGAGTGGTGTACATCACGAACATCAAAACCGGCGCGTTCCCGGCGCAAACCACCCGGACCCAAAGCAGAGAGGGTCCGCTTGTGGCGCAGTTCTGCGAGTGGATTGGTCTGGTCCATGAATTGGGAAAGCTGACTGGAACCAAAGAATTCACGCATCGCCGCCACCACCGGGCGGATATTAATCAGACTGACGGGTGAATATTGATCCTGTTCACGGATGGACATGCGTTCTTTAATGACGCGTTCCATGCGGCGCAAGCCGATGCGAAGTTTATTTTGAATTAATTCACCCACCGTTTTTACCCGGCGATTGCCGAGGTGGTCAATATCATCCTTCTCTTCCCGCTCATTATTAATTAGGATCATTCGCCGAATGAGATAAACAATATCCCACCGGGTAATATTGCGATGGGTCATCGGAATATGATCCGACAGATCCAGTTTTTGATTCAGCTTGTAGCGACCCACTCGTTCCAGGTCATAATGGCGCTGATCAAATAATTGTTCCTCCATGAAAGCGCGGGCATTATCCAACGTGGCAGGATCACCCGGTCGCATACGCTTGAAGAATTCAATCAGGGCTTCCTGCGCAATATTCATACCTCTGTCCAGCACCCATGCCGGTTCCTGACGGATTGTGGAGGTGATGAACATTCGTTCCGGGTTGTTATCCACATCCTGGAAGAGGGCGATCAATTCCTCATCAGTTCCATTAACCAGCGGGGAGTCTGTTAAACCATCATTAACCGCCGCCAGCGCCCTCAGGAAAATTGTAATCGGCACTGTGCGCTTGCGGTTGAATTTCAGAATAATGTAATCGTTCTTGCGCGTCTCAAATTCCATCCAGGCGCCGCGGTCGGGAATCAGTTTGGCGAATGCCAGATGATGACCCGTGGCACGATCCACCTGGGCTTCAAAATAGACACCCGGTGAACGAATGAGCTGCGATACGACCACGCGTTCTGTTCCATTGATAATAAAAGTGCCTTTGTCTGTCATTTCTGGAAAATCGCCCAGGAATACATCCTGCTTGATCGGCTCGGGTACTTCCGGACCTGCCAGCAGGACGGAGACATACAACGGCTTCGCGTAGGTCATGTCCCGTTCAACACATTCATCAACGGAATATTTTTCTTCGCCAAACCAGAAACGCAGCCCCCACTGTTGGGCTTCCGGTGAATGTCCGGGGAAGTAAAGTTTCATTCCCTTGTTATATGATTCAATTGGCGAAATTTCATCAAACAGGTCAGCGAGGCCTTCGGTTTTAAGCCGTTTAAACGAATCTCTTTGAACCTCAATCAGGTTGGGCAGATCGAAAATCGGTGGTATCCGAAAGTAAGGCTTGACTGGTAAAGCAGAAGGCATAACATTCTCCTGGCAAACAAAATCCGGTTAAATTAATCGATACAATACGCGCATTGAGCCATTTTACGCAAATAGTTATTATAACAAGTCAATCAAGCATGGTCAAGATGGCATGATGATTTATTAAGATTCCAAATTTTATTCAAAATTACATTCATGATTATTATTTATTTTTTTCGAGTTTTGTTCCCATGGACTCCTTCCACCCAACGACCTCCGGTAAGTTTCCAACCTTCCAGGCGTCGAATCTCTCCATTGACCTGACCGTTATCAAATTGCAGAATACCGAAGGATGGGATCACAGATCGCCTGACTCCATGGCAGGCTGAACCGGGATTGAATAATAACCTTCCCTCAACATGACGGTTTTCCGGGGTATGGGTATGTCCAAAAATCACCACCTGGGCTGAACCGGCTTCTCCTGTTACCACATTATGATAACGATAAAACTGATAACCCTTGAACAGGTATTGCACTTTGTCCCAGGAATATTGCCACAGGCTGCCATGTCCATGGACCAAAGCCACGGAGATCCCTTCCCATTCATACCTCAATATCCAGGGCAGGGAAGGCTGAAAAAACCAGTCACGGTTGCCGCGAACCGCCTGCACTGGAGCCACCTTTTCCAATTGTGTTAATACATCCGGCAGGCAGATATCCCCCGCATGCAGGATGAGATCGACACCGGCGGTTTCCAGGGCGGGTATCAGACCCGGATGTAAATCCTGGGCGCGATCCGGGATATGGGTGTCAGCAATAACCCCAACTTTCAGCATCAGGTTTGGCCATTCAACAAGGCAATTACATCACGTTGAGCCTGTTTGGAACTGGTAAATTGAATCCCATGGATTCCCAACCCAACCGCTGCCTCCACATTGGCGGGGAAATCATCCACGAAGATTGCCTCGCCTGGCTGGACAGCCAGATGATTGAGCATCCATTGGTAAAACCGGGGATCCGGCTTTGCCATGCCCACTTCTGCAGAAAAGACAGATACATCAAAGACATCCAATGCATGGTACTGATCAGTTAATGCCCGGCGCGCCCCGGACCAGGCATTGCTTAATAAACCTGTTCGATATTTGGGGCGCAATCCACCGATAAAATCCAACAATTCACGGTCAGCTCCATCGCCTGACCAGAATTCCTTGCGGAAATTCTGCATATTTTCCGTCGAATATTCCAACTGTTTTCGCAGGGTTTCCCAGTGTTCTTCTTCGGTGATTTCCCCAAGGGTAGCCTGTCTTGCCGTTGGACTATCAAAGATGAGGTTTATCAACTGTTCGTATGTCCATCCCAACCGTTTCGCCAGCCGGATGCGGGGGATTTCATCAAAAGAGCGGATGATCACTCCCCCCATGTCAAAAATGACAGCCTGAATATCCAAAGAATCCTCCGAGCAGATGTAAATCGCGAATGGAGTATATCACAACCCCGGGTTTTCCTGGCGGGGCGATCATGTCTCACCCCGCCAGGAAATTATTTAGGGCTGGAATGGTTTTTGAAAATTCGTAGACCGAAATACCGGTCGGTAACCCATACCTTCATAAAGCCTCAAGGCACCCGACAGGTTTTCAGTGTCCACAAACAGGGCAGCCTCAGCCATTCCCCGATCCTTCAAAGCCCGCAGACAGCAGGCAATCAAAGCCCGGGCAATCCCACGCTTGCGATATTCCTTGTGTACTGTAATTTCCTCGGTATAACCTCTTAAAACTCCGTATTCCTTGTTTTCTTCCTCGGAAATAAACCCCAGCACGGTCCCCACAACCCTGTCCCCATGCCAGGCTATCTGCCAGAGGTCCGGTTGAAATGAACTGTAACTCAACCAGCTGGAGTAATCTTCATCACTCTCGGGTGCATATCCCCAGTGATCGCGAAACGCCTCCTGCATTTCATCCCAGATCTGACGATAGTGTTCGGGGGTAACAGGGCGCAACTCAATCCCCTCGGGAAGCGAAACATCAGGGATGTCATCCAGATTGGGACGGACCATTTTATAGAAATGACGAATCGGCTGGTAACCCTCCACCTGGAAAAGTGTAATTTTGCCAGTTTCATGATCGTCAGCGTTCACTGAGAAATAAAATGGTACATCTCTGGAAAAACTCTCAGACAGTTTCCTTAAATGAGCTTCATTATAATGAAGAATAGCAGTACCAATTCTGTTCCGCCTCCATTCTGGATGCAGGAAACCAAAATGCGAGAAAACCATCCTGTCCGGGTTGGATTCCCGGCGCCATTCCATCCGGGTATATCCGATCAAATTTCCTTCATGTTCAATCATCACCATATCCCGGAAGGGATCACAATTGGTCAGATGACTGTAAGAATTGGTAATATCTTCCAATGTGTCGGTTCGTTCCACCCGGTCTGCAGTTTTAGAGGCAGAGATGACCGCCAGCATGCCGGGGTAATCCTCTGCCCCCCGAAAACGACGGTAAATCACACCGGGTAGATTGGGTGTGTCAGGAATATCAATTTTTTTTATTGATTTATCTATAGTGCTCATTGTTGCCATCCTTGTTCTGCAGGTTTTTCCTGCAATCATCTAATCGATTTCTTCCGTACCAAGCTCCACACCATCCCGCAAAACTTTGGCATAGGTGTTATATTGCCGGTGAATATGCATGCCAGCTTTTTCATACAGGCGGGTGGCACCTGTCAGGCTGGTTGCATCAACACCCAGCCCAACCCGACGGATTCCCCTGTGGTAAAACTCACCAAAGGTATGGTGCATCAATGCCAGACCCAAACCCTTTTTTCTCCAGGGACGCAGGACACCCAGGGTTTGCACCCATCCCATGTCCGGATCTTCATCCGTGGTTGGATAACAAAGCGAAATCCCGGCAATCTGATCGCCATCCATCGCCAGGAACCACAGGTTTGGATCGTAATCCTTGCGTGCGTTCAGCAGGGACATCAGACGTTCATAATGCTCTTCGAACGGTTCCTGCACGAAACCCCAGTGATCCTGAAAAGAATCATCACTAGCGTGGACCACCGCTCGTTCCTCCTGGTTGGGAATCATGCTGCGAAGGATGATTCCCTCCGGCAGGATCGGCTCCGGCGGGCATGTTTCCATTTCAATCCGCATCTGGTAGTAACGGCGCAGGATATGATATCCAGCCCTTTGCAGGAAATGATTCGCATGTTCATCCTTATCCGGCGTCCCACACAACATCATTACCCTGGCTTCTCCGGGTGCTTTGTGAACATCATCCAGTCCGCATTGATGAATCCAGGCGTCAATTTGCTGACCAAGACCCTGACCCCAAAATTCCGGCAGGACACAACCATAACCATAGATGTGCACATGGGGTTCCTGGACATTCCAAACCTCCCCGCACCCCGCAAGTTTTCCGTCGGTCGTTTCAGCCAGAATTGTATGGGTCTCCATATTGAATCCTGGTGAGGACCAAAAGACGGTCAGGGAATCGACACTGTCCTGTTGGTACCCGACTGTAGCCGTTGAATAGGCGTTGTACAGATCCACAATCCGGGGGATATCCTCCCTTCGGACAGGACGGAAAATAAATTTGTGATTGGATGTTTCTTTCATTTTTTTCTCCATTGTTATTCACAACAAATTATCCATTCCGGTGTAATTTACCGGTTTTTTTTGCATAAATCTCCGCCATTCGGAACACCCACAACCCCAATGGGATGAGTGCTGCGCCCATCAGCAGGACAGGCCAGGTGTATTCCCAGAGTTGATTGGTCGGTAAACCTTCCAACAATGCCCGGCGTGTTCCATCCAAAACATAGGTGGCTGGGCTGTAAACAGCCAGATCCTTTAATATCCCGGGAAGAACGCTTACCGGATAATACACACCCGAGACCAGCAGGAGGAGCGCAATGAATACATGTGTCATCTGCTCACCCCGTTCCGGGAAGAGCAACGGCAGCACCGAAGCCATAATGCCAATCCCAATAAACGAGAAACTCCCGGCAAGCAACAGCAGGGTTCCTCCCCAAATATTGGCATTGGAAAGATCAATCTTGAAGATCAACGATGTAACCACCAGGATGACACCCGTGAAAAACATGCTGTACATCACCGCAAAAAAGGTCTGCCCCAGCATGTGAGTCACGCGGCGGACTGGAGCCATCAGGGTATATTCAATCGTACCCTCCCAGCGTTCAATCCCGATCATATTGGTAATCCAATAAAAAATACTGGAAAGATACCGCCAGACCAGTGTCCCGATCAGCAGGTAAAGAACCAGGTAGCGGCTGTCCACCACGGCAGCTTTTCCACCGCCCCCGATCACTTCCATGCCCAATCCAATAAAGCTGACCGAGAGGGATTCGGCAATGGAATACACCATCCAGACCAGTTCCCAAGTCCAGTACCGCTTGATCAGGTTAAAGTTGCGCTCCACAAATGCATATGAAGCACGAATTTGTCCAACAACAGCTGTCATGTCCTGCTCCTACTTTTCTTTTACAGTTGCTCCCATTCCTTGCGCAGGATGCCCATGTAAATGACATCCCACCGCCTGCCAAACCGGTTGACCCATTGGCGGAGGCGACCTTCCTCAATGAATCCAGCTTTTTCATAAGAACGAATGGCGCGGGTGTTGTACTCAAATACACCCAGACTCACCCGATGTTGATTTAATACCCGGAATGCATACCGCACGATTACCTGCATGGCATCCGTGCCATATCCTTTGCTGCGATAATCCGGTTCACCAATGCCAATTCCAACCCAGGAATTACCGGCAATCCAATCAAAACTGTCCAGCGAAATGGAGCCAATGGGTTTATCATCCTCCACAGCATGGATCGAAAAGAAGTAAATCTTGGGAACCAGCTCCTCCAAAAAGGTCTTGGATTCCGTTTCAGCCCACAGGTTCGCCGGTTCGCTATCCAAAAGGCACAAATACATACTGTCCTGATCCCAGGTTTTGAACCATTTGACCGCTTGTTCGGGTTCAACAGGTTTCAATTGCACCAAATTTCCCTGCAATTCTTTATTAATGATCATGGCTGCACCTCTTTCTGATTTTCTGCCCATTCCGATCTCAATATTCCATAACAATACAAACTCCACCGACGTCCTCTGTCATAGACAGCTTCCCGCTGGCTGGCTTCACGAACAAATCCGGCACTCTCATGGAGCTTCCAGGCGGTCTCATCATATTCTGGAATCGTGCAGGAAAGCCGGAACAGGTTCAACTCGTCAAATGCGTATTGCATCGCCAGAGCCAGCGCCTCATGGGCGTACCTGGTTCGCATCTCCGGGTCTCCGATGGCAAACTGCAGAAACGCCTGGGAATTGGACCATTCAATCCACTGGAATCGAATGAAACCGATCATTTTTTCATCCGGGTCATCCCTGAGACGGATGACGAAGTGATACTTGGTCTGACCCTTTTTTAGTTCCTTAAGTAATTCCGTGTGATAAGCTTTTACTTCAAAGGTGCTCAATGGTCGGCGCATTTCCGGTTGAATCTGACGGACATAATCCAGGTTCATCGTCAGGGCTGCCTCCACCGGGGCATCCTTTTCCGAGTCAATCGGACTCAACTTTAAATGCTCGCTTGAAAATAATGATGGATTGTTCATTCTTCTTCCTCCTCTTCATTGATTAGTTTCCTGCCGGTTAATTCCATGAAAACATCTTCCAATGTTGGTTCATGACCATTCGTCGATTGAATTCGCTTCTTTAATCCTTCGGGCGTATCAAGAGCCTGCACACGACCACTATCCAGGATGGCAATCCGATCACATAAATGATCAGCCTCCTCCATATCATGGGTGGTGATCAGGATGGTGGTGCCGTTCTTCTCGCGCATTTCCTGCACAACTGCCTGCACCTCGCGCTTGGAACGTGGATCCAATCCCGTGGTTGGCTCATCCAACAGGAGTACCCGGGGTTGGGAAAGAAGCGCCCGGGCCACAGCAACCTTCTGCTGCATCCCGCGGGACATCTCCTCCATCGGGTTGTAGATCGCTCTGCGTTCCAGACCCAGACGGGTGAGGATATGCAGCACCTGTTTGCGTGTCTGGCGGCTGTCCAATCCATAAAGCCGTGCCCCATAAAGCAGGTTCTCCATGGGCGAGAGCTTTTTGAAAAAGCTGGCTTCCACCGAAACCCGATTGATGAGCTGTTGCACCCGCATCGGCTGACGCACAACATCAAAGCCGAATACCATCACCTGCCCGCTATCAGGGATCAATAACGTGGAAATCAGACGGATCAATGTGGATTTTCCTCCACCATTCGGACCCAAAACACCAAAAATCTCACCCTGGGGAACGGTAAATGTGACATGATCCACCGCCACAATGTACTTTTGCCTGCCGTTGCTATTGTGCCCGTTTCCGTTCGATCCTGGCTGATTATCCCTGTGCAGTATTCTTTGCCAGAAGGGCTCAACTGGCTTGCCAAATTTTTTATATACATGATCCACTACAATAGCATTTTCCATTTCAATCTTCCTCGCATAAACAAAAAGACCACGGGGGTGCCCGTGATCTGATCGTCCAGTCAAAATAAAAAAACCACGGGCTTGGAGCTGCCCGTGGTCAGTCTGGTTTCGCTAAACCCTACCTGGAAACAGGCGCACTCCGAGAAGGAATCCCAAAACCTCCGCCGAAATCGGCTGGAATTTGGGTGAATAGAATGCGCTTATAATCCATAAAACATCACCTTTCAAAAAAACTAAAATTGAGTTTATCATGATTTCATAATTCGTCAAGAGGGCAATTTGATTTATTCCTCATTTCTAATCCAGTTTCCATTAATCCATGTTAGACCGGGTATAATTTTCGGGGTATGAAAAAGTTTTTCAACCAGGTGTGTGATCTGATCGGGGTGGAACTCACCTCCGTCCAGCTTGATTTGTTTGCTCTCTATGAGCAGGATCTTCTCATATGGAATGAACGCATCAACCTGACTGCCATTCGCGAGCCGGAGTCCATCCGTACCAAACATTTTTTGGATTCATTGACCTGTGCATTTGCCTGGCAGGGTTCCCCTCCCCCTCAAAACCTGATTGATATTGGAACGGGCGCCGGTTTCCCTGGCATTCCCTTGAAAATCCTTTTACCGGATTTACAACTGACTTTGGTGGAATCAGTTGGCAAAAAAGCTGATTATTGCCGCCACCTGGTGGAAACGCTGCACCTCCAGGATGTGGATGTGATCAATGCCCGCGCTGAGGAAGTTGGCGTTCACCCCGCTCACCGCGAGAAATATGATGTGGCGGTTGCCCGCGCTGTGGCTCGGATGAATATCCTGGCGGAATATTTACTGCCATTGGTTCATCCCGGCGGATTGACAATTGCCCAAAAAGGGAACACTGCTCTGGCAGAGGGTCGGCAATCCAACCGCGCCGTCACAATCCTCGGGGGTACCATCCGCCCGTTGATTACAGTCACACTTCCCGGATTAAGTGAGCCCAGATATCTGGTAATTCTGGATAAAATCAAACCCACCCCTCCAAATTATCCCCGGCGGGTGGGAGTGCCTGCCAGAAAACCGTTGTAACAGGATCAGGTTTCCTGGTTCACCTGCCCGTCAGCCACAACCCAGATGGAACACTGCTTTACAAAGCTTGGATCGAATAGGTTCAGATCCGTGGTGGTGAACATTGCCTGGTCCACTTCCCCCAATGTTTCCAGCAAATCCAACCGCCGGCGAACGTCCAGTTCCGCCAGAATTTCATCCAGCAGGAGAACCGGATTCTGCCCGGTGCGCTGTTTAAGCCATTTCACTTCCGCAAGTTTGAGAGCCAGCAGAGCGGTACGAATTTGACCCCGCGAACCAAAATCACTCAGGTCGCGCCCATTGCTCAGGAAACGCATCTCGTCGCGGTGGGGACCAATCGTGGTCATTCCCCGCCGAATCTCCTCACTCCGCAGCACTTTCAATTGTTCCAGGAATCCCTCACGAATTTGCCCCATGGGAATGCCATCACGCTGGATGGTCGTCTGAATCGGCAGCGATATTTGACCATTGACGGGTCGCACCGGATCATATGCCGGCTTGTAAACCAATCTCAGGATTTCCTCCAGGCGGGTCAATTTTTCATGATATTCCGCTGCCAGCATTTCAATTTCCTGGATGGCAGCGATGCGGGCATGAATGATCTGCGATCCGCGTTCCGCCAGGATTTCATCCCAGTATATCAACTGATCCCCTGCCCCACCCCGTTCAGAGAGTTGTTTCAAAAGGGCATTCCGTTGAATCAATGCCTGGTGATACTCGCTTAATGCCCGGGCGTATCCCGGCATCGCCTGTGAAATGGCAATGTTTAGATAGCGGCGGCGTTCATCCGGTCCGCCATCGATGATGACCATCATTTGCGGAAGGAAGATGACGGCATTAAACAATCCCAGTGCATCCTGTGCGGAACGCTTCACACCATCCACCAGGATTTCCTTGCGCATCCGGCTGCCGGCTGGTCCCACCGGCTCCTGGATCAGGCGAACTTCCATCCGATGATGTTTCCCCGACCGGTCAAAATCCGCCACCAGCCGCGCCACAGCCAGCGGCTCCTGGGCGGCATAAAAATTCAGCAATTGTCTGTCGCTGGATGTATGGAAGGATGTAAAGGCGGCAAAAAAATAAATGGCTTCCAGAATGGTCGTCTTGCCCTGAGCATTATCACCCACCACCAGGATATTCCGCCGGGGCACATCCAGGTCCAGGCGTGTATACGCTCTAAATTGGGTCAGTGAAAGATGGGTCAGGTGCATGTCAATCCAGCGGCAGTTCTTCGTCCTCTTCCGGACGCCAGACCCGGGTCGCCCTATCCGGAAAGACAATGCCATCCAGGTGATCAATCTCGTGCTGAAAAATACGCGCCATCCAGCCGACAGCTTTCACCTTCATGGGTTTGCCCCGCCGGTTCAATCCTTTGACCACGATCCGGGAATGCCTTTCCACCTCACCCACCAATCCGGGCACGGAAAGGCAACCCTCCACGCCCAACTCCATTTCCTCCGAGGTTTCGACAATTTCCGGATTTATGAGGACATATAATTTTTTAGGCACTTCCTCATCGGAATCATTGCCATCAGTTTCAGCAAATTCAACCACGATCAGCCGGATTGATTCTCCGACCTGGGGTGCCGCCAGACCCACGCCCGGTGCCTCCCGCATGGTATGAATCATATTATCAATCAGGGTTTGCAGTTCTTTATCAAACACCGTGACTTTGCGTGCCTTCCGCCGCAGTACCGG
>CALMHE010000323.1 GCA_937863865.1 uncultured Anaerolineaceae bacterium
TGGTAATCCTGCTGGTAAAGCATCCCAATCCTCTTGATTTTCAACCAACCAAATTGCAGGAAGTTCAACTTTTTTACTTATTATTTTTGTTATCATTCATTTTTTAATTTTAAATTTACCTCATTTGCAGCAATATCCGCTTTTTCTTTATTCCGTGAACCAATAATGATTTTTATCCCTTTTTTTGCCCAACTGTATGCCAAACCTTTTCCTTCTTTTCCGGTTCCCCCAATAATTCCAATAATTAGTTGTGAAAATTCATCCATGTTGTTTTTATTCTCCTTTATTCATTATTAAATAATATCGTTTATATACATTCCTGGATAATTCATAAGCACGATTTAGAATTTCATTCTCGTCCAGAGTAATTAATTTTCTGTCCCTCATCAAGAATTTACCGGCAACCATGGTGTTTGTTACCATATCATCATGAAATCCAAACAAAATATGCCAGGGGATATTGCCAGCTGTCAGTTCGGTGAAAGGTTTATAATCCACAAAGATTAAATCCGCCTGAGCGCCTGGAACCAATACTCCGATCTTCTTTTTATATAAAGTAGAGACCAGTGATGAATTTTGATATACTGCCATGTCCACTACTGTATTTCCATTCATTCTCCGCGGATCCCGGTTCCACAATTTATGGACCAGGTAAGCAGTTTTCCACTCCTCCCACATCGAATTTGAAAAACCATCATTGCCCAAGCCTACTCTCACACCTGCCCGCAGCATGGACTCCACATCTCCCAGACCCACTCCATTATTCATATTGGATCGAGGTTGATGGGTGACCCATCCACCGGATTTTGCAATCAATTGAATTTCTCTTGCATCAAGGTGTACCGCATGTACCAGGATGGAATTGGTTTGTAATATTCCAAATTGATCCAATCGATCCACAACTCTTATTCCACTTTTTTTTATGCTGTCATCCTGGTCAGATTCATGCTCTGCAATATGGATATGAAAACCTGCGGATGATGGAGCGGTGGTTGTGCAATACTCAAGTGTTTTATCTGAAAGGGTCAAACTGGCATGTAAACCAAATAATCCAGCCAGCCTGCAATTACAATCATCGCTGCGGGAAATCCTTTTAAGAAATTGAATGTTTTCTTCCACACCAGCCAGCATCCCATCCATTCCATTTCGATCGGTGACTTCATAACAAAGACATCCCCTGATGCCGGATAAACGAACTGCTTCCGCTATTTCGTTTAATGATCCATGAATGGCATTCGGAGATGCGTGATGATCAATCAATGTAGTTGTACCATGCCTGATGGCGTCGATAATGCATACCAGTGCTGAATATCTAACATCCTCGAGCGAAAGTGCCCGATCCAATCCCCACCATAATTTCTCCAATATTTCAGGAAATGCCTTGGGAGCATCCCCAGGAATTGCCAATCCCCTGCTAAACGTGCCGTAAAAATGAGTATGGGCGCATATATTACCCGGCATAACCAGTTGACCGCCCGCATCAACCTTTTCATCATCAGGATATTTTTCAATAACCTCATTTTCCGGACCGATTTCTGAAATTTGACTTCCGGTGATTCGGATTGAGTGTCCGTCAAATAGCTGGTTAGGCAAGTCCCAAGTATTTATCTTGCAGTTATAAATGATCATTTTTACACCTGCTTGATTTTGACTAATTCTAACATATTATGATTCCAATGATTTTTAAGGTTATCGCTTATAATCAGGTAATCAATTAAATGGAGAGTCTAATGGTTACACGCAATGCGGCGATTACATATGCATCAGAGCATTTTACTGATTTTCTGGATGAATTAAAATGTTTACTTGAATTACCATCTGTATCCACAGATTCAAAACATAGGAATGATATGGTAATAACCGCCCAATGGCTCTTTGAAAAACTGCGATCCATTGGAATGGAACAAGTTGAAATCATTCCCACCGAAGGTCACCCGGTTGTATACGCAGAATGGCTCAAGGCGGGGAATAATGCGCCTACAGTCTTGATCTATGGCCATTATGATGTTCAACCCCCTGATCCCATAAATATGTGGAAAACAAGTCCTTTTCAGCCTGTTGAGCAGGGCGAATTCCTGTGCGCCCGGGGATCTTCAGATATGAAGGGGCAAATATTGGCAACCATTTCTGCGGTTGATTCGATTCTTCGCCAGGGTAATTTGCCAGTGAATGTTAAGTTCATCCTTGAAGGAGAAGAGGAAATTGGTTCTCCGCATCTTGGTTATGTACTTGAAAAGTATAAGGATAAATTGGAATCCACGGTCGCGCTCAATATAGATGCCGGCATGATTAGCCCAGATATTCCCACAATTGTTTATGGATTGCGGGGATTGGCATATTTTGAAATCACCTTTCATGGTCCTGATCACGATCTTCATTCAGGTCAATTTGGCGGGGTTGTCCAAAATCCCGCGAATGCATTATGCAAAGTAATTGCTGGAATGCACGACGGTGGAGGACATATTACTCTTCCCGGCTATTATGACGATGTTCTGCCAATCAGTGAACAGGAGAAAAAAATAATTTCTGGAATTCCTACGGATGATATTTATTATCTTACCCAGACCGGCTCGAATACTCTTTGGGGAGAATCAGGCTTTTCCGTAGTGGAACGCGTGGGAAGTAGACCGACATTGGATGTGAACGGTTTATTATCAGGTTTTACTGCCGAAGGATCCAAGACAGTCATACCCTCCTGGGCTATGGCGAAAATATCCATGCGGCTTGTCCCAAATCAAAAACCTAAAAACGTGGAATGTCAGTTGAGAAAATATCTTGAAATGAATACCCCAAATGGCATCAAATGGGAATTGTCCTATTTGGGTGGGGGACCTGCCAGTATGTCGGATATGGATAATCCTGCTGTAAAAGCCATGGCAGAAGCACTTAATACCATCTGGAATCGAACGCCTGTTTTCAAGCGCGAAGGTGGAAGCATTCCCATTGTCGCTGATATGCAACGGATATTAAACATTGATTCAGTTCTTACCGGATTCGGCTTGCCAAGCGACAATATTCACAGTCCCAATGAACACCTGCATCTTCCAACCTGGAGGAAAGGGATTCTGGCATTAATCCATTTCTTTTACAATTATGGCGAGAACCTTTGCGAGTAAATAAATGATGCCTACAGATAAACTTCGGTTACCCACATATGGAGGTCAAGCATTATTGGAAGGCGTTCTTATGCGTGGTTCGCATTATGCTGCTGCAGCTTTCCGAAAACCTGATGGTGAAATTGTCATTCACGCTGAAGAATTAACCGGCATCTATAAAACCAGGGCAGCTAAAACTCCCTTTTTACGTGGGATTGTCATTCTTCTGGACGCATTAGTATTGGGCACACATTTTTTAGTGATTTCTGCCAATCATCAAACTGGTGAGGATGAAAAAATTGAAGGGGCTGCTTTGTATGGAACGCTTGCTTTCTCATTAATCATAGGTATTGGGGTCTTTTTTGTCATCCCCGCGTTGATTGCCGGAGTGTTCGAAAAATATTGGGCTTTATCATCTTTCACAAGCAATATGATCGAAGGTGTGATCCGGTTGGCATTTTTATTAATATATATTTGGGCAATAGGAAAACTGCCCGACATCTCCCGTTTTTTTGCCTACCATGGAGCAGAACATAAAACCATCAACGCTTATGAAGCAAATGTGGATTTAACAAGTGAACAGGTATCCCAATTTTCCTTATATCATCCGCGTTGTGGTACAGGCTTCTTGCTAATAGTAGTCATTATCTCCATAGTTATCTTTGCATTGCTGGGACCTTTATCAATATTATTTCGTATACTTACCCGCATAATATTTCTCCCGATTATCGTCATTTTGGCTTATGAGTATATGAGATGGACAGCCAATCATCTCGATTCCCCCATTATTAAAATTCTCATATCCCCCAATTTACTATTACAAAAATTAACTACCAGAGAGCCATCCAATGAAATGTTGGATGTAGCCATTACGGCTTTACGTCAATTAATCGAACTCGAAAATAATTATAGTGTAAAATCATAAATAATTATCTAATTGCCAATTAAATTTATTTGGGGTCAATCTTTTCAGCGATGAATGATTTAAAACCGTACAAGGGCTGGCAAATTTTATTGCTGAATGTTGTATTCACTTTTATCGCATCAGCGGTGATATTAATTATTGCCCGTCCTCCCAAGGGTTATCCCATCCACCTCTCCCCAACATATACTCCTTCTCCATTGATCATTTATTTATCTGGTGAGGTTCTAAATCCGGGCATATACACTTTACCTCAAGGAAGTCGCATACAGGATGTCATCCAACAATCTGGAGGATTATCAGGGGATGCCGATATATCATCAATTAATTTAGCGTCCCGGATCTATGATGGACAGCATATTATTATTCCATCGTTTACCCAATCACAAATTACGGATGAACGAAATGTTTTTATTCTTACGCCAGATGTCGGAAGTTTTTCAATCGATAATCCATTGGATATCAATAGTGCGACCGCTGAACAACTGCAACAACTTCCAGGTATCGGTCCAACCAAGGCAAATGCCATCATCGCATACCGTGAATCGATCGGGAAATTCCTTTCAATTGAGGATTTATTGTTTGTCAGCGGAATTGGTGAAAATACATTTTTGCAGCTGAAGGATATTATCATTGTCATCAATCCATAAGATCCGTTTTCAGCTCATTTTTTTGTTACAATTACATTACATTTTCTTGGAGACTGTATATGACTACAAAAGTAGACTTGGAATCTGCACTAAAAGATGCAATACGCTCTCATAACGAACCCGCCAAACGGACTATCCGCATGGTATTGACAAGTATAAAATTGATGGAAATTGAAAAAGGTCAACCATTGGATGAAGCTGCAATTGCATCTGTTCTGCAAAAAGAAATGAAAATCCGCCAGGAATCAATTACGGATGCCCAAAAAGCAAACCGGTTGGATTTGATATCATCCAATGATGAAGAGCTTGAAATATTGAAATCATTTCTTCCGGCTCAACTATCCGAAGATGAATTGAAGGAGTTGGCAATAAGGATTATTCAGGAAATCGGGGCAACTGGACCGGCTGATATCGGAAGAGTAATGAAAATAATAATCCCACAAATCCAAGGT
>CALMHE010000324.1 GCA_937863865.1 uncultured Anaerolineaceae bacterium
AATGTTCGAAACCAGCAGAAGGTCGCTTACCAACAACTGTACCCACATTGCAGAACAGCCGCGGTTTCATCGTCGCAATCATTTCCCGCTGTCAAAGGGGCGTTATAGCAGCCGATGGCCGATCATCAAGCGTCCTGATTGTGCTCATCTTATCATCAGGCAGGCGTACGCAGACTGCGGCTGCGACCCGTTTGCTTCTCTCCAACAGCACGATGCGCATGGCGCGGGTTTCCGGTATGCTGCGGTAAACACCCATGGGGGAACGGGTGATGGCTCCAATTCCCCCGAATGAACCAATCATCATTTCTTTTTTCCATAATTCAGCTTCAATATCCGTGGTCAGTTCGGGTTCAATCCCGTGTGCCTGCCGCAAGGTTTCCAGAAGGCGGAGTGCGCGGGGAGTCCGCTGGTGGTTGAATTCACCGAAAACAAATGAGCCGGATCCACCACCGTGGTAAACATAGCCGGGTTCCTTCAGGATTGCAAATACCCGCACTGCTCCGCCAAGCACATGTTCCTTTCCCAGCACCTTGCCAAACTCATCTCCCGCGTCCACGCCGTTCTGGGTGGTTACGATCATGGTGTCCGGTCCAACCATGGGACGCATCATCAGCGCGACTTCCGGGATGTTCCAGGTTTTCACACAGGGGATGATGACATCGACAATCCCGACTGTTTCGGGATTATCGGTGGCATTAACGACCGGCAAATGGACGTCCCCCAGGATGCTGTCCAGATATAAACCCTTGGTTTGAAGGGCTTGCAGGTTTTCACCGCGGGCAATAAAGATGACATCCTCACCCGATTGTGCCAGCCTTGCTCCGTAATATCCGCCCACTGCTCCTGTTCCGTAAATGGCAATCCGCATGTTTTCCTCCTCAAAAGATGGTTTCGACTCGTTTGAAATGGATGGATCTGCGAGTTGGGTAAACGTTTGATATTCGGAATATATTACCTCGAAAAAATAAGTGGAATTATTCAGGATGGGGTCATCATCACTTATTATTTGCTGAGTAGTAAATGTATTTCCAAAATAAGTCGAATTTGTATCAATTGAGTTGATCCTGAACGTCAGCCCTGTTTCCCTTCCACGGACCGGGTATTTCCTGTTTTTGGGTTGTGATGACAGCCGCCCAACGGCAGGCAGTTGCCGGGTCAGTCTGCTGGCGCATTGCGAGGTAGGTCGAAAAACAGGTATCACCTCTGCCCGTTCTGCCTGCCAATGATCGAGGGTTGAAAGGGGCAAAATAATAATCTCCGTTGGCAAAAACCGTCACACCGGAGGATTGGGTGAGGACGATTTCGCGGGGTCCCATGGCATGCAGGGTTTTTACAGCGGACTGCAGGTCAGTTTTTCCGGTGATAAATTCCGCTTCCGCCAGATCGACCTTCAACCAGGTGACATATTTTAACCCTTCCGACATCTCCAACCAGGGTCGGAAAATCAAATCATTCCCCACCGGCACCCGCACAAAACCCTGAATGTCCATTCCAACCGGGGCGCGCAAGGAGAGCTGATGGAGAAGGGGGAGATCCACCTCGCCATAAAACAAGGGTGTAAGCTGGATGGCTCGGGTATTCAGGTCAGGAATATCATCCAGTGAATATTTACCGCCGAAGCCGATTGGAACACAGATCCGGCGCTCCATGTCATTGGAATTATAATAATTGGCAATCCCGGAAGTGCCATCAGCCGGGATGGGAAATAGATCGACACCTTCCTGGCGGAGCTCCTCCAGACGGGGAAAGTCGTCCGGGTGCAGGCGGGTGATCACGGCAACATTCAATCCCAATCGTTTGATGACCACACTGCCGTAATATACCCCGCCGCCTGAGGCGATTTCCTCCACTCCATCGACAATTAATTTGTCCTTGGCAAAATTGCCAATCATTACAATGTCGTAATCGATCATGCCCTGACCGCCGGCAGAACCTGGATGCAATCCTGGGCAAAGTAAGTGGAGAGCTTGATCACCTCGTCATGGCCGATCTTGATCCCTCCCCAGGGGGAGAGGAGCGTCGAGACCAGCAGGGCGTTCTGCTCGGAGACGGAGCTGCCGAATTTCGATATGACTCCCGTCGGCATTCCCAGTTCGAGCCCGATGGCGTAGATGTGCCGGCTCCGGGTCCCGCCGCCCGTCGTGAGAAGCATCTTGTGCCTGTCTTTCAGAGACGCGATCTCCCGGACGACGGCCGGAAGAGCCTTTTTCCCGAGGTCGCAGATGGACTGGCCGCCGAGTTTGATCACGTTTACGTCGGGGAAGAGTCTCTGCTGGGGGACCACCTCGAAGCCTTCCATGAACGACCGGCTGATGAGGCTCTCCCCCATGAGTTTGCTCTTGACGTGCAGACGTTTCCCGTCGCGGTCCCTGACGAGCCCCATCCGGACCTCCCTTCTCAGTCCTTGATTTCTATC
>CALMHE010000325.1 GCA_937863865.1 uncultured Anaerolineaceae bacterium
CGATATACATTGCCAGAAGTACGCCTGCCGGAGCGTTAATGGTCATAGATGTGCTCACTTTGCCCAGGGGGATCTGGTCAAAGAGAATTTCCATATCCGCCAAAGAGTCGATAGCCACACCCACTTTGCCGATTTCGCCCTTTGCCAGCGGGTGGTCCGAGTCGTATCCAATCTGTGTTGGCAGGTCAAAAGCAACCGATAAACCAGTTTGCCCCTGTTCCAGTAAAAATCGATATCGCTGGTTGGATTCCTCAGCTGTGGCATAACCGGCATATTGGCGCATTGTCCAGAAACGTCCGCGGTACATGGTCGGCTGCACCCCGCGCGTAAATGGAAATTCACCCGGAAATCCCAGGCTCTTCAGGTAGTCGTATTCATCCGGCATTGCTGCTCGGGGCAATGGTATACCAGATGGAGTTTCAAATTCAGGTTTTCGTTCCGGATACTTCCTGAGAACAGGATTTAGCACTTGTTCTTCCCAACGTTTTTGTTCAGCATCAAAATCCATAATTATTTATCCTTACGAAAATAGCTTGATTCGTGGGTATGGTTGTTTACAGTATAACCCATGCCCTGATCGGATGGGAGTGAATAAAAATATGATAAACTGGGGAAGATCATCCTATCCTAAAAGGAGAGCGGAGTAAGGAAACCTGATTTCCCATCCCGCTCCACACAAATAGCATTTATGACACCATTTCTCCAACTCATCTTTCTTTTAGCAATTATTCTCCTGGCTGCCAAACTGGGTGGTTTTTTAAGTACACGCATCGGTCAACCTTCTGTTTTTGGTGAACTTCTTGTTGGCGTACTGCTGGGACCTTCACTTATAAATTTAACAGGCTTGTCTATCATTGCAGATCCCCATGTAGGTGAAATCATCAAAGAGCTTGGGGAACTGGGCGTCTTGATCCTGATGTTCCTTGCAGGCTTGGAATTACACCTTGGGGATTTGGCAAAGAATTTCAAGGTGTCGGGTTATGCCGGCACATTGGGGGTTGTTTTTCCGGTTTTAATGGGTCTGGGGATAGGCGAATTATCAGGCATGGATTTTTCCCATGCCATATTCCTTGGTCTCACTCTGGGAGCAACCAGTGTCAGTATTTCTGCCCAGACATTAATGGAATTAAAAGTCCTTCGCAGCCGGGTTGGTCTCGGCTTGCTGGGCGCGGCAGTCTTCGATGATGTACTGGTCATTCTACTTCTATCCACCTATCTGGCTTTACAAAGCGGAACGGGTGGAATTGGGCAGGTCCTGCTGGTTCTGGTCAAGATGATTCTGTTTCTGGTTTTATCAGCCGGGGTTGGAATATGGCTGCTGCCGCGCCTGGTCAGGTTGACAAATCGACTGCATATCAGCCAGGGTGTCATTACGCTGGCAATCGTCGTTCTTTTGATTTATGGTTTTGCTGCCGAAGTACTGGGCGGGATGGCTGCCATCACCGGCACCTTCCTTGCCGGCTTGATGTTTTCGAGAACTCCCGAGAAGAATCAGATCGGGGAAGGTTTGCATTCGCTGGCATATGCATTTTTTGTCCCCATCTTTTTTGTCAATATCGGATTGGGTGTCAACGTCCGGACCCTGGATATTGGAGCTTTTTGGCTGCTGTTAGGCATCAGCCTGGTTGCCATCCTTGGTAAAATCATCGGCGCCGGTTTGGGAGCACGGCTTGGAAAATATTCATGGCTGGAATCCCTTCAATTGGGAATTGGCATGGTCTCGCGGGGTGAAGTGGGATTGATTGTTGCCAAGGTTGGATTGGAGCAAGGCTTGCTGGACGCAGGTATTTTTTCTTCGATTGTGGGAATGATATTAATCACCACCCTGGTCACTCCTCCGATGCTCCGGGCAACATTTGCATTCCCGGGGAAACCTCAATCCAACAATCAATTGCTTAATGAATAAACTTGGTTATAAAACAGGAGGATGCGTAATGTTTTTTCTCTTATTTGTTTTACACGACATGGAATACCTTGACGCCGTCCTGTCTGCCTGGGAGGAGGTGGGTGTAAGCGGGGTGACAATTCTTGCCAGTACAGGTTTGGCTCGATTACGTGGAAAAAGTGCACTGCGGGAGGATTTGCCACTCATTCCCAGCCTGGAAGATATTTTGGAACAAATGCACGATACCAACCGCACCCTTTTTACAATTATTAAGACTCAGGAGTTGGTGGATCAGGTCGTCGCTGCAACCCAAAGGGTTGTGGGGGATCTGGAAAAACCCAACACCGGCATTTTGGTTGTTCTCCCCATTCTGCAGGCATATGGTTTAAACCGCCGCAGTTCCTGATTTCTGTGGAAGGATAAAATGAAAATCCTCGCGGTCGATATCGGAACCGGTACTCAGGATATTTTCCTGTATGACTCACGTCTGGATATGGAGAATGGCTTTAAATTAATTCTTCCCTCACCAACGATGATCGTCCGCCGTCAAATACAGGATGCAACCAACCATCAACAACCCATTGTCCTGACTGGCGTCACCATGGGGGGCGGACCCGCCACATGGGCTGCAGAAGCCCATGTCCGGGTCGGATTGCCTGTTTTTGCCACACCATCCGCAGCCCAAACCATGAACGATGATTTGAGCCGGGTTGAAGCGCTGGGTATTCAAATCATCAGTGAGGACGAAGTAAATCAACTGCCACCAGAAGTTCAACGGATTGAAATGCGGGATTTTAATTTTCCCTTGATACTCCGTGTTTTTGAAAATTTCCATATTCCACTTTATGACCTTGCCGCGGTGGCAGTGGCTGTCTTTGATCATGGTGCTGCGCCTGCGGATATCTCCGACCGCCAATTCCGGATTAATTACATGAATGAACGGATCAATAAGGAAAATCAGCTCTCAACTTTTGCATTTCGTTCAGATGAAATTCCATCCATCCTCACCCGTTTGAAGGCAGTGGCTGGATC
>CALMHE010000326.1 GCA_937863865.1 uncultured Anaerolineaceae bacterium
GTCCCTGTAGTGACCATAATAGCCATGCTTCCTATTTCACTTGGAGGAATAGGCGTAAGAGAAGGATCTCTTGTCCTTATGATGGTGTCACTTGGAGTACAGAATGAAAAAGCTGCCATGTGTTCCCTGCTTCTTTTCGCCATGCTTGTAATCATTGCAATAATGGGGGGAATAATATACGGGACAAGGCCTGTAATTGAAAGAAAAGAAAAAGACAAACTTCTTTGATTATATTGACAAAAGATTTATTTGATTTTAGCATTTTAAATTAAATCATTCATAATTTTTACGGGCATCAGGATTAACTTATTTTTTATAATTATACGTCATCTTCTGGATGGTTTTCCATTTGAAGGGCAATTTCAGCCTGGTTTCACTTGACACACCATTTCCCCCCATTACAATTAGGACATGGCATACCACATTTACTACGGGGATAATCTCCCCATTTTAAAATCATTGCCCACCGGCTCGGTGGAGTTAATTTACATTGATCCACCCTTTAATACCGGCAAGGAGCAGGCTCGTACTCAAATCCAAACCAACCGGGCGGATGACGGAGATCGGGTGGGTTTTACTGGTCAACGTTACCGGACGATTGAACTGGGGCGGAAATCATACCTGGACGTGTTTGATGATTTCCTGTCCTTCCTGGAGCCGCGGCTTCTGGAAGCCTGGAGAATCCTGGCGCCAAATGGAAGCCTGTATTTTCATATCGATTACCGCGAGGTTCATTATTGCAAGGTCCTGCTGGATGCCATTTTTGGCAGGGCGTCCTTCTTGAATGAGATCATCTGGGCGTACGATTACGGCGGCAGGACCAAGCGGAAATGGCCTCCCAAACATGACAATATCCTCTGGTATGCACGGGATCCCAGGAATTACATCTTTAACGTGGATGCCATCGACCGGATTCCCTACATGGCGCCAGGTCTGGTGGGCAGGGAGAAAGCTGCCCGGGGAAAATTACCGACCGATACCTGGTGGCATACCATCGTTCCCACAAACAGCCGTGAAAAAACCGGATACCCGACCCAGAAACCGCTGGGAATATTGCGCAGGATTGTGGCTGCTTCATCAAATCCGGGGGAAATGGTGCTGGATTTCTTCGCCGGCAGTGGAACCACCGGAGCAGCCTGCCTGGAATTGGATCGAAATTTTATTTTGGTGGATGACAACCTGGAAGCCATGCAGGTGATGGCGAGGCGGTTCAGCGCTGTTCCTGGAATCATATGGCATGGATATCATCCTGGGGAGGTTGCAGGTGGCTAGGAAAGTCGAACTGCTTTCAGCGGCACAGTTGATGGATGAGTTGGTGGCACGCGGCAACCCGCGCAACCTGGAGGGGATGGCGCATTATGGCATCAACCCGGAACATGCCCTGGGGGTTTCCATGCCGGTCATTCGGGAGCTGGCTCGCGGACGCCGTGACCATCAACTGGCATTGGATTTATGGGCAACCGGAATTCACGAAGCCCGCATCCTGGCGGCATTGGTGGATAATCCCCATCAGGTGACACCGGAACAAATGGAGGCATGGGCGGTGGAATTTAATTCCTGGGATGTGTGTGATCAGGTCTGCAGTAATTTGTTTGACCGGACAATATATGCAGTTGAAAAAGCAAAAGAATGGGCGGGTCGACCGGAGGAATATGTCAAACGAGCCGGGTTTGTGCTGATGGCAGCCATGGCGCGACGCAGCCGGCGGATACCGGATGAAGTATTTCTGAATTTTCTGCCATTAATTATCCGGGAATCAATCGACCAGAGGAATTTTGTTAAAAAAGCCGTCAACTGGGCAC
>CALMHE010000327.1 GCA_937863865.1 uncultured Anaerolineaceae bacterium
TGCTGGCAGCGTGCACGCTCAGGGAGAAGGAAACTCCATTGCCTACATCATCGAACCAGGAGAGTCAACCGGAGATAATAACCGTGGTTTTGCCTGTTGTTAAACCTGATGCAGAATCCGGTGCCCCAATTTATGTACAAAAGTGTGCAGAGTGTCACGGAATTACCGGCAGAGGAGATGGCATTCGTGCAAGCCGGTTGACCCTGTCAGTGCCGGCGATTGGCACAGCCGAACTGGCACGCAGAGCACGTCCCACGGACTGGTTTGGTGTCATCAGTACAGGTCGGGTTGAAAGATCCATGCCGGCATTTAATAACAGTCTGGATGACAGGAGTCGTTGGGATGTTCTGGCATATATCTACTTGTTCAGCTTGACTGATTCAATGCGGGAAAATGGAAAGAGAATATATCATCAGGAGTGCCAGTCATGCCATGGTCAAACCGGGTCTGGTGATGGACCTGCCACAACTGAATTGAATGTGACTCTGCCTGATTGGTCCAATCCGGCTCAACTCGCTCAACACAGCGGGTTGGATTTGTACACATCCCTAACAAACGGCATTCCCCCGGCGATGCCCAATTTTGAGGATTCCTTATCAGAGGAAGAACGCTGGGAAGTTGCTGGTTATATTCAATCTTTGCTTTTTCTTCTTCCCAAAAAAGAAATCATTTTGGAAGCTGTTCCTACGCCAACAGTGGTGAGGGATATTCCCATTATCGAGGGTGAAACAGGTATTATTTCGGGGGGTGTGATTAACGCAACAAACGGTAACGTGCCGGACAGGATGGAGGTTACCCTGAATGGTTTTATTAATCATGACATGGTAACCACGAATGTCGTATATCTTGATAGCAACCATAGCTTCCGATTCATTGATGTTCCCCTGGGTGATGATTTGATTTATGTTGTTTCGGTGCAGTATGGTGGTTACACGTTTACATCCGACATCATCTCCGGGGAGGATTTGAAACCGGATGTGGCATACAACCTGCCGGTTGTAATTTATGAAGTCACAACGGACAGCAGCCAGATTTGGGCGGACCGAATGCATGTCTTTTTGGATAAACGCAGCGAGAACACCATTCAAATTGTTGAAATGTTTTTGTTAAATAATCCCACAGATCGGTTGGTGGTCGGTGAACAGCCTGGGGAACCGGTTATTACGTATAAATTACCGCCGGGAGCGACCAACCTTGTTTTTGATTCTGGGGAATTGGGTGAACGTTTCATCTCTGTTGAAGAAGGATTTGCTGACACCCAGGGAATTTTACCGGGCGGAGGTTACCAGGTGATGTTTGGTTATAACCTTCCGTTTACTGATCAAGAGTCGATCTCAATAAATGTTCCCGTACCGGTCAATAATGTTGTGGTCATGGCTCCAAAGGGTGAATTGATGATTAACGGCAACCAGCTTGCTCCTGGTGAAGATCAGCAAATCCAGGATATGAACCTGGTGGTATATACGGCATCCGACCTTTCGAAAAATGAGGCGCTCGAGTTGATTGTCTCAAACCAACCATCAGAGGCTCCATATGGTCGATTCGGCTCGAAAAACAACCTTGTCATTGGAATTGTTGTGTTAAGTCTGGTATTAATTAGCGTGGGACTCTGGTTGAGCTGGATGCAACTTAAAAATCGAAAGGCATCCCAGGAAGCTTTCGAAAAGGGTTTACCGTCTGCTGATGCCGTTCTGGATCAAATCATTGCCTTGGATGATCAATTCCAGGCAGGTAATATGACAAGAGAGAATTATCTTCAACGCCGGGTGGAATTGAAAAACAAGCTCCGGGAAATTGACGAAAAAACGTCAATACAGGATGCCGGATGAAGATAATTGATGTTCAGGGGTTGTATAAATGGTATGGACGAAAACCGGTCTTGCGCGGCTTGGATTTTCAATTGGAGGAAGGTGAGTTCGTTGCACTCCTGGGACCAAATGGAGCCGGGAAAACCACTTTCTTGAGAATTTTATCATCACTGTTGCGACAGACCTCAGGTCAGGTCCTGGTTGCAGGGTATCATCTTCCTCAGCAATCAGTCGCTGTAAGACAGCGATTGGGTGTGGTCACTCATCTTCCGTTGCTTTATGGACATCTGACCGGTGAAGAAAATTTACGGTTTTACGGAAAAATGTATGGTCTTCGAAAGTTGGACCATCGGGTGGATATGGTGTTGGAACTGATAGGACTTCAGGATTGTCGAAGGGATCTTGTGAGGACATATTCGAGGGGAATGCAGCAACGTTTGGCAATTGGCAGGGCAATATTGCATGACCCGGAT
>CALMHE010000328.1 GCA_937863865.1 uncultured Anaerolineaceae bacterium
CATTCCCCCTGGCAATCCTGGTGACCGCCGGAGTGGGTATTGTTATTGAACGGTCCGCCTACAAGCCCCTGCGGGATTTTCCCCGCATCAACCTGTTCACGGCTGCCGTGGCGGTTTCCTTTTTGCTGGAAAACCTGGGAATTGTCATCTTCGGTGGACGCCCCAAGGCATTTGAGCGTCCAGCGTTTATGGATAATATGCTAAATGTCAAGGGAGTCCAGATTGTCAGCTACACTCCCATCATTATCATTACCGCTCTTGTACTTTTTGGCATTCTTTTATTGATCATCAACCGCACCAAGGCGGGTATGGCCATGCGGGCGTTGTCCAAGGATATCGAAGCCACCGGCTTGATGGGGGTTAATACCGATAAAATCATCATGTTTGCCTTTACACTTGGCTCGGCGTTGGCAGCGGCAGGCGGCATCCTTTGGGCGATCAAATTCCCCCAGATCAACCCCCTGATGGGGGTGATGCCCGGTCTGAAAGCTTTCATTGCAGCCGTGCTGGGCGGGATTGGCAACGTGGGCGGCGCCATGATTGGTGGTTTCCTGCTGGGCATTGTGGAAATCATGATTGTCGCCTTTTTCCCACAATTGTCCGGATACCGGGATGCGTTTGCGTACACCATCCTGATCTTATTGCTGCTCTTCCGCCCCACAGGCATCATGGGCGAAGTTCAGGCGGAAAAGGTGTAGTGAGATGAAATTATCACGAAACACCATCCTGACTTTGGTTGCTTTGGTTGTCGTCGCCGGGTTGTTGACATTGGCGCAGAATTTTCTCAATCCTTATCTTCTGCGGATCTTGAATCTCTGTGCCATTTTTTCCATCTACGCGGTGACCTTCAACCTGGTATTCGGCTACACGGGGCAGTTCTCACTCGGACATGCCGGCTTCGCGGCGGTGGGCGCCTATGTTGCAGCATTATTAACCCTCACACCAGCCCAGAAAATATCCAATTTTTTCCTGAAACCCATCGTTCCCCTGTTGGCGAATGTCGAATTTCCCTTCCTGCCCGCGTTGATCGTCGGCGGACTGCTGGCTTCACTGGTGGGTTCGTTGATTGCCTGGCCGGCTCTGCGTCTGCGGGGAGACTACCTGGCGATTGCGACCCTGGGTTTCAGCGAAATCATTCGCATCCTGCTGGTCAACATGCAGCCCATCACCAATGGTGCGCTGGGTTTGAAAGGGATTCCCAGTTTTACCAACCTCTTCTGGTCATGGGGTTCGCTGGCGGTTTGTCTGTTTGTGGTCAAGCGCCTGGTAGACAGTTCGTATGGACGGGCAATGCGCGCCGTGCGCGACGATGAGGTCGCCGCCGAGGCATTGGGTGTCAACCTCTTCAAACACAAGATGCTGGCTTTTGCGGTATCCGCCTTCTTTGTGGGTGTTGCGGGCGGTTTGATGGCTAACTTGATCAGCACCATTGACCCCAAGGTCTTCCTTTTCACATTGACCTACCAGATCGTGGGCATTACCGTCATGGGCGGCATGGGAAGTCTGACCGGCAGTGTCGTCGCTGCCAGCCTGTACACCATCTTTTTGGAATTGCTGCGCCCGATTGAGTCTCCATTTAACATCGGCTCGCTTGCCATTCCCGGCATTCCAGGCATGCGGATGGTCCTTTTCTCCATCCTGCTGCTGGTGGTCATTCTCTTCTACCGGAAGGGTTTGATGGGCACCCGGGAATTTTCCTGGGACTGGGTGGTCAAACTTTTCAAACGCCTCAAACCGAAGAAGAAATCAGGATCTTCCGGGGAGGTGCAGCCATGACAACCTTGTTGAAGTTGGAAAACGTCTATAAACGGTTCGGCGGGTTGACCGCAGTTAATAATTTCTCCACCGAACTGCAGGAAGGCGAACTCTGTGCATTAATCGGTCCGAATGGTTCCGGCAAGACCACCATATTCAATCTCATCACCGGCATCTATGTTCCATCGGAAGGTCACATCTTCCTGGGTGGTGCGGACATTTCTGGCAAACGCCCGGATGTGATCACCGGCATGGGCATTGCCCGTACATTTCAAAACATCCGCCTGTTCAAAGGCTTGAATGTACTGGAAAATGTCATCGTCGGCAAGCACCTGCGTCTGAAATCCAATGCCGCCACGGCTGTTCTGCGGCTGCCGGGCTACAATGCTGAAGAAAAGGAAATGCGTCAAACCGGCTTGATCCTGTTGGAATCGCTGGGTCTGGAGCATTTTGCTTATGAGGAGCCTACTTCACTGCCTTATGGACAGCAGCGCAAGCTGGAAATTGCCCGGGCACTGGCAACCAATCCCGAACTGATCGTGCTCGACGAGCCGACGTCAGCATTGGATGTTTCCGTACAAGCCAAACTCCTTCGACTGTTGAAGGGACTTCAACGCGAGGAGCAACTCACCTATCTCTTTATTTCGCATGACCTTTCCGTCATCGGGTATCTCTCCGATAAGGTCGCGGTGATGTACCTGGGACAGA
>CALMHE010000329.1 GCA_937863865.1 uncultured Anaerolineaceae bacterium
GGTATTTTTGCCTGATCTTCAACCAGCCCAGGGCAATGGATATCCAGCCTACCAGGGAAGCGCCTGCAGCATAACACAGCCCCAGGATGATGATGAAAAACACAGGTTTGGAAAAAACAAATTGATCCGTGGATGGAAAGATGATGGAGAAGATGAGGTTCACAACCTGCGTCATGATGATCTGCAGCAGCAAAATTCCCAACCACTTTAAAACTATGAATAATTTTCCAGTGTTGTTCATACATTGCCTCCCGGGGAACCAATCCCTCCTCGTAGACGGTTTTTGGCATTGATATTCCCTTTGCCAGTTTGTAGAAGCACCATCTCCAGTCCAATTGCGGCTATTGCGACGGTCAGATAGAGCCATATCCCCCACAATGCTGGATTGGATATCCAATCACGATCCGGGTAAAACAGGGGGATGGAAATCAAAGCACATCCCCATAAAACCAGATTGAGCAGTTGTAAACCCCTTGAATTTTTATATACCAGGCGCAGGGTTAATAACCCGGGCAGCCAGACAAGATTCAAAGAGGAAATCATCAGGAATTCCCTCAGCCATTCATTAAGCGGTCTGGCATTTGAGAGGACCGATTTCACCTCCCAGGTGACCCCAGCCCAGTAATACAAAAGATGGATTCCAGCAACTGGTGATCCACAAAAATCCCCCTCAAGCCGGACAGAAGGGGATTGACATTCATATTGTGCCGGCATCACAATCCGTTCATAGAACCAGGGACCAAACATGGCAATAACCAGTATGATCAGAATCAGCACCCGCCATAGCTTTTTATTTTTTACGAACCAGATCATCTTTTTACTGTCCTTATTCCCAACGGAACATCTTTACCGCGATAAAAACCCCGACCAGCATGATGCCCCCCAAAATGGCAACATCCTGAACATGCTGACTCCAGGGCTCCCCCACCCATAAACCCCGCAATAAATTCACCACGTATGTTAGTGGTAAATAATTGGAAATTTTCCTGACGGTTTCCGGCAGGAGTTCCTGTGGAATGCCAGCTCCCGATAGAAACAACATTGGATACAGGATCACCATGCTGACAATTTGGGTGGTGCGCGCTGTAGGCAGCAATGCCGCCAGGATAAAACCGATGCCATAAAAACTCATGCAGCACAGTAAAAAACCCAAAAATACACTGATAATGTTCCCTTCAAATTTCAAATCATAAACCAGCCTGCCGGCAATTACCAATAAAACCATCCCCAAGGTAGTCATGAATAATAGAACAATCACCTGTGCCAGTAAAATCACCAGCGGGCTGATGGGTGTGGTTTGCAACCGGCGCAATATGCCGCGCTCACGGTAGGTGGAAATGGTGATGGTCAAACCTATCAATCCCGTCGTGGCGATAATCATCGCCGTATACGCCGGCACTGAAATATCAACCGTCCCCCGACCATTAAAGAGAGGCTGGGGTTCATTTCCATAAATCGAACCAAAAAGAAACAACAAGATCAGGGGAAATGCCAGTGTAAAAAATGTGCCAAAGGGTTCCCTTAAAAATAGTTTGCTCTCCATCCAGGTCATTTTCAGAAGGCTTTTCATGCCGCACCTTAATCCCTCATCTGCCGTCCTGTTAAGTTTAAAAAGACATCCTCCAAATTGGGTTGTTCGGTGCGCAAATCATAAAATCGAACCTTGTGCTTAACCAAAAGGTTGACAACCTCACTCACCAAAGGAGTTTCCCGGTTTCTGCTGCTGAGGATAATCCGACCTTCATCCCTCCTTATTTGGCAGACATCCCGGAGAGCTGTTTCAAATGCCGAAGGGAGCTCACCTTCGACGGAAAAAATCACCCTCTGCTCCTCCCCCAGATCGCGGGTCAATTCCTGGGGTGTATCCATGGCTACAATTTTCCCATGGTCAAGAATGGCTACCCGGTCACATAACCGTTCCGCCTCCTCCATGTAGTGGGTGGTCAGCAGGATGGTTTTCCCCTGGGTTTGCACATCCCGCACCAGATTCCAAATGGCATGGCGCGCCTGGGGATCCAGTCCCGTGGTCAATTCATCCAGAAATAGCAATTGGGGGTTGGGAAGGAGAGCCAGCGCAATGAACAACCGTTGTTTTTGCCCGCCGGAGAGTTTGGCATAAGGCGTGTTTCGTTTCTCCCCCAGACCCAACCGTTTGATTAATTTCTCCCAATCAACCGGAGTGGGATAAAAAGAACTGTACAGATCCAATGCTTCCCAGACCTTCATCCTGTCTGGAATATTGGAGGACTGGAGCTGCATGCCGGAATTTACTTTTAGGAATTTACCATCCTGCTGCGGGTCCACACCCAGGACACGGATGGTTCCACCATCCGGCTTGCGCAAACCCTCCAGGCACTCGATGGTGGTGGTTTTGCCGGCTCCATTGGGACCAACAACACCAAATATTTCCCCTTCATAAACTTCAAATGAGATGCCATCCACAGCGATGGTTTTTCCATATGACTTTCGCAACCCCTCCACGACAACAATTGGATTCATGCCACCTCCTCCTTGCAAAACCGAATCCAATTCATATTGATTGCTCCCCAAATTCATTGTATTGCAAACGGTATTTTAAAACAATATGCGATCATCTTTCAATTTTAAACAATTTACAAAAACCATACGAACCATGATCCTCTCAAAAGTCCAGCAGTAGAGTACACCCCGACATTTGACTCCCAGCTCTGCCCGGCAATTAACAAAAGACCTGGGATATATGAAACCAGTCTAGGCAATCAAGCCCAGTTCTTTTGCCCTACGAACCGCCCTGCTGCGCCCGTGAACATCCAGCTTGCCATAGATATTTTTAATATGCGTGCGTACTGTATTGGCAGAAACAACCAATAAATCAGCGATTTCCGGCGTGGAAAGGGGTCCATCCAAATATCTTAATATTTCCAGTTCCCGTTCACTTAAGGGCTCCACTAATTTTTCATCAGAAATAATCTGCCGGGGTTTTCGCCGGGTCTCACAAACGTCCAGGATCCTGTGGATAAAATCCTTTGAAATGGATTTGGATAGTGCCAGTCGCATTAATTTTTCCATCCCGATGCCTTCCCGGACAAAGGAAGCCATCATATTCTCGGGTTCCGCAACCTCGAGTACCTTTTTAATTTCTGCCAACGCCCTGGCTTCATCCTTCTGGAGGAAATATATGAGAGCGAGCAGTGCCCTGAGCCGGATCGAATTGATTGTCGGAGTTTTTCCCTCCCGGGATAATACCTGGTGGATCAACGCATGCGCTTCATCCAGACGGTTCTGTTTGATCAATAATCGCGCCTTCAACCAGACCGGTGTAGCCTCACCCATATCATTCGCCAGATGCTCAGCCTGCGCCATATCATCAACGTCCAGGGAAATCCGCATCTCCACCAGATCCACCGAATAAATAAACCAGGGGGAGACCCACCGGGACACCTCCCGCGCCCTCTTGAGTGCCAGGAATGCTCCTGCAGGATTGTTATTCAACATCAAGACATCTGCGAAATTAATCAAGCAGAGGACGATGGTATCCGTCTGCCCCCACACCTCAGCCATCGACACACTTTTCCTTCCAAACTGGAAGGACTGTTCCATTTCACCCCATTCCTCCAGTATTCGTGCCATGAAAGTATATGCACTGGCAGCAGCCGGTAATGGCTCACCCAGTCGTTTCCCGGCAATTTCAGCCAGTTGAATGGCTTCAAGACATAGTTCACGGGCTTGCCGGAACCGGCAAATACCCAACAGGGCATATGCCAGGGCCGTTACAGCAGGCATGATCACGTGGGATTGCCCTGCCTGCCGTGCCAGGGAGAGTGCCCGCTCCAGCACCTCAACTGCCTGGAGATACTCCTCCATTTCAGACAGGGTATTACCCAGGGTGGTCAAATTTAATGAACGGACAGCAATTTCCCGGGATGGCAGGATTTGATCTGCCTGCCTGGCATACATCACCGCCTCATCGGTTTCACCCAGTGCCCAGGCGGCGTAACCGCGCACCGCTGCCAGATGTCCATTCATGAAACCCTGTTCTTCTTGATTTAAACATTCCAAACCCTGTTCAACCTGTGCCAATTCCATCCGGGCACGTTCCATTTGTCCGGTATACACCAGCCCCCAGGCATGTGCGATCCTCAACCCCAGGGACGACGGCTTATCTTTAAGCATGGAATCCATTTCCGTCAAAATGGGAACCAGTTCAGAATGATCAATCAGCGCCAGGGGATTCGTCGAGACAAGATTAGCTGCCAGATCCATGTCGTTTGCCGCCAGGGCATGATGCAGTGCTTCCGGTAAAATCCCTTGATCCTCATACCAGTTGGATGCCCTGAAATGTAATTCCTGTACAACCCCGGGATGCACTTGATTCAGCACCAATTTCAACAGGTCGGAAAATAAATGGTGGTACCGGTACCAACGCTGCTCGTCATCCAACGGGATCAGGAAGAGGTTGGCTGCCCACAACTGCTCCAGCAGCGCCTGGCTGTCAGCCCGCCCGGTGACCATGCGGCACAACTCACCGGTCAACCGGTCGAGGATGGAGGTCTCCAGCATGAACTGCTGCACGTCCTCCGGCTGGCGGCTGAGGACTTCCTGCTAATGCCCTGGGGCTGGTCGCCGGGGAATGCTCAGGTTCTGAAGGACATCAAGGACTGCGGGTTCAACATGGCCGGCTTCGTGGCGCCTGAGTTTGTGAGGCTGGTCGAGAAGGCGGGTCTGAAGTGCTTCGTGGACGACCCGAACGTTTCCACGCAGGTGTGGTCCACCGAGATGACCGATGCGGAGATCGCCAAGCGCGTCGAGGCGATGGTGTCGAAGTTCAAGGATAACCCGACTGTGTACGGCTACTATCTGATCGACGAACCCATCGCTCCGCTGTTTCCGAACCTCGCGCGATGGTCGGACGCTGTGAAAAAGGCTGACCCTAAGGCGACGCCCTACATCAACCTGCTGCCGATAGGCGCGCAGGGTCCGGGCTCGAAGGATTATGAGGACTATATCGAGCAATACGTGAAGGTCATCCGGCCCTCATACATCAGCTACGATCACTACACGCTCTACGACGACGGCTCCGTAAGGCCGTCGCTCTATATGAACCTGGAAGTGATGCGCAAGATGTCACTGCGTTACCGGATTCCTTTCTGGAACATCGTGCTCGCCAACAGCCACTTCCACTGTGCCGACGTCACGCAGGGCGGGCTGAACCTGCAGGTCTACGCCACGCTGGCCTACGGCGGCCGGGGGATCAGTTACTTCACGTATTTCGCGCCGCTCGTGGGCAACTATCGCAACGCCGCCGTGGACCAGTTCCTGAACAAGACGCAGACGTGGGATATGATGAGGCAGATCAACCTGCAGATTCATCAGCTCGCGCCGACGTATCTTAAGCTCAGGAGCGTGAACGTGTTCCACAAC
>CALMHE010000330.1 GCA_937863865.1 uncultured Anaerolineaceae bacterium
TAATTGTTTTTTCAGTCTGAATGCCGCCACGGCATATCCGAGAAATAAATCCGTTGAATACTCATCGTCGATAAAATGCATTTTCTCGTTTGATTTTGCCTGCTCACGACCTTGGGCTACCGCCTGAGTGAAATCCCCCGAATGCTCATATACCGTCGCTCCGACAGATCGGAGGAGTTCCTTCTTCCATTTCTTGGCATCGGTCGACATATGAACCTCGACATTAAAACCAAGTTTTCGCCCCATGATTCCGACACTCAGCCCGAGATTGCCGGTAGAGCCAACTGCCAGGCTGTAATCGGAAAAGAATTGCCTAAATTTCGCTTCAGCCAAGCAGCGATAATTATCTTGAACCCGAAGTAAGCCGGCTTGCATGGCAAGCGTTTCGGCATATTTCAGGACCTCATAAATCCCGCCTCTCCCACACCCACAACCATTCCCACTTCCCTCCCTCCCACTGCCACCCTGCAGCCCACCCTCACACCAACCCCGACTGAAACTCCCACACTGGCACCATCACCCACACCTTCCTATCCTCCGGAAGGATATGGACCGGCAAATTTCCCTGAAAACGTTGACCCGCTGACTGGTTTAAAATCCGATGATCCAGGTTTGTTAAACCGCCGTCCCATCATCATCAAGGTGGAAAACCTGCCCCGGGCTGACCGCCCCCAATCCGGGTTGTCCCAGGCGGATATCGTGTATGAGTATTATACCGAAGAAGGTTCCACCCGCTTCGCCGCCATTTATTACAGCAGGGATGCTGAACTGGTGGCTCCCATTCGCTCGGCACGCCATTTTGACATGCATATCATCCGCATGTACAAGGGTATATTTATTTTTGGCAGTGCAGACCCGCGGGTGTTCGCACGTCTGGTTAATGCTGAATTTTCTGACCGGCTGATCCTGGAAAGTGAACGCAGCCAGCCTGCTGTCTTCCGGCAGGATCCGAACGGAAACAACTTCCTGGCAACCAATACCCGGTTAATCGGAGAGATTCTATCCAGAGAGAAAGTGGACAATTCAAGGCAAAACCTGGATGGAATGTACTTCAATCAGGTTCTTCCGATGGGTGGTGAAGCCGCCCCTCAAATTTTTGTGCGGTTTTCTGCAGCGATCTACAACCGTTGGGATTATGATGCCAACACCGGTCGTTATCTTCGCTTTTCAGACACCCAAAACGACCTTAACGGAGCCGGAGAGGCGTATGCCCAACTGATTGATTTACAAAACAAGCAGCCCATTGCAGCGGATAACCTGGTCATTTTATGTGTACGCCATGAAGATCGTGAACCCAATCCCCAGGTGGAAATGCCGGATGCATTATTACTGGGTCAGGGTGATGCCTATATTGCCCGCGATGGGCAAATTTACAAGGCTCAATGGAAACGCCTCTCTGAAAGTGATCCGGTGACCCTGGTGGATGACAATGGCAACCCCTTTGCCTTTAAACCTGGTCAAACCTGGATTGAAGTACTCGGCATGTCCCCACAAATAACGAAAGACGGCGCGGCAATCCGCTTTACCTTTTTGAAAGACTGGTGACAGATATCCGGTCCGCGATGAAAAATGTGACTTGACTTTGAATCGGCTTTGTGCAATACTACACAAGCAAATCCTCCATAAAAAAGCAATCCCAATGAAAGGAGGAGGTGGTGTCGATGATAGATAGTTGTTACCTTAAGGCTGCGGCGCCCCTCCTTGTTCGATAAAGGGTGCCGCAGCCCACATGAAGATCGCCATTCGTGGCGGTCTTCTTGTTTAAGTCATGGAATCACAACCTGGAAACAGCTTCCACCGCCACCTGGAATAACCCCATCCGGACATCCTTGCGGGTTTGCCACTTCCTGCTATCCCACTCACCCGGGACGACCACATCCCCGGCATACACAATTTCACCAAATTCAACACCGCGGAATTGCGACACAGCGAAAAACGCTGCCGCTTCCATCTCGACAATTTCACAACCTTCCGCCAAACGTTGATTCCTGCGCCGGGTGGTTTCCCTGTAGAAACAATCGGTTGTCCAGGATTTTACCGTGTGCACCGGCAGATTTTGTTCCTCCAAAACTTCCGAAAGGATGGCAGTCACGCGCGGACTGGCGGATACCTCGCGATCGGGTTTGAGATAATAATAAGATGTTCCTTCATCCCTTACGGCGGATTCAATGATAAACAAATGTCCCACATCATGCGAGCGGTCCAGTACACCGCTGCCACCGCAGGCAATCATATATTTTCCTCCGAAGGCAATTACTTCATCCAGAAAGCCGGCAGCCAGTGGAGCTCCCAGACCCGGATGATAAACAAATACCCGAGGCGCATGCCCGACCAGTTCATATACCGGATTGGCACCCATTTCCGATCTCAGGTTGAATAACAACTTTAACCTGCCTTCATCCGCCAGGGTATGAATGACTTCCTGAAAAAAGCAAAGAATTCCATGCGGTGGTAATACTTCCTC
>CALMHE010000331.1 GCA_937863865.1 uncultured Anaerolineaceae bacterium
GCGGAACAAGTTTCTTCGTCGTGCGGCAACTCCCCAAGGTGTACAGTTCCAGGGCTATGTTAATGGTCAGCAGTACCATCAATGACCCAAATCCAGAACTGTATCAATTTACCATCACATCCCAATTGACGCAGACTTATGCTTATATCGCTTATCAGGATACGATTCGCTTTGGGACCATGAAAGCATTGAATATATCCGCTTTACCAGATTATGAAGTGACGGCTCTTTCAAGCGGTCCCTTTTTACAGATCATTGTGACAGATGTTAATCCGGAAATGGCAGCCAGGGTTGCCAATGAATTGGCAAATCAACTCATTAATTTAAGCCCAACGAATATTCAACAAGCTGAACAAGCTCAAATGAGTCAATTCCTTCAAGGACAACTCACCAGTCTGCAGGAGAAAATTACCACAACCCAAGCTGAAATTTCCGAAAAAGAAGATCAATTAGCCAATTTAACCAGTGCCCAGGAAATCGAACGGATTCAAGCCGATATTACTGCATTGGAGACAAAATTAACAACTTACCAATCCACTTATGCCAATTTGATGAATTCAACAACTCAGACTGCCATTAATTCCCTATCCCTATTTGAACCTGCCTCGATACCAGTGAGACCTGTGGGACCAAAAGTGTTGATTGTTGTGGTTGCAGCCATATTCGGTGGATTGTTACTATCCATTTCAGCAGCATACTTCATCGAGTTTCTTGACGATTCCATAAAAGAAATCAACGAAATTTCCGCCATCATCGAAGCCCCCATTATTGCCACCATTGCCCAACTCCCAAAGGACAAGGGGTGGGATTATTTAAAATTAAATCCAGATTCAGCCGTAGCAGATTCATTTCACATGTTGACTGTTAACCTGGGTTTCATGGGGATCGATCATCCCATTCATACCCTGTTGATAACCAGTCCTGGATCTGCGGATGGAAAATCCACTATTGCACTCAATCTGGCTATCACCATAGCAAAAGGGAATAAAAACATCGTGATTATGGATGCTGATATGCGGCGACCCAGTCTTCACACATTGTTGGGAGTATCCAATGAGATGGGGTTAAGCCGTTTGTTCATCGAAAATATTAGTGTTAAGGAAGTCCTGCAACCTGTATATGATGGAAAGATTTATTTCATGCCATCCGGCACCCCACCACCCAATCCTACTGATTTGCTGGCTTCCAGACGAATGGAAACAATCCTGGAAGAATTACAAAAATTGTTTGATATGGTAATTGTTGACTGTCCACCCACCATTGTTCCTGACACGTCAGTCATGGCAACAAAAATGGATGGAGTGCTACTTGTCGTTCGCCCAATGCATACAAATCGACGGATGATACTGATGGCTCGTGATCAGTTAAAACGCTCTGGAGCACGAATCCTTGGTGTAGTTGCAAATGGCGTTACGGCACAGGCTCATTATTATGGTGGATATTACCATGACAAATCCACTAAAAACGGTTCCCGGAGAAAGAATAAATCCAATATGTAGACAATTTGATAAAAATAATTAATATCAAAAATAAATAAACAGGCTTCAATCCTCAAGGTTGCAATATTTTTGGCATTTCTATAACTTTACAATATTGTCAATTTATTTTAATCTACAATTAGTGTTTATCTGGTATATTATGCAGAGTTGTATCCGATTTGCTTGACTTATTAACATGAATGTAATTGGATCAGGTTGCCTTACCATTAACCTCAGAAGATAAATTCGTGAAAATTGACGATCAAGGAACCTGATCAAAGCCCAGGGTATTTTACACAAGCACGTTAGCACATGGAACATTACTGCCCGCCCTGTATTCCTTAGGAGGACAGATAATTGTTTTCCATTAAACGGATATTATTGGTGCTTGTAATCACCATGTTGGTGATGCCGGTTGGAAAAGCCGGTGCATTCCCTGGTTTACAGGGAGATGGACCAACAACCATATTCCTGCCTGTCGTTTCAAAGGGTCCGATTCTTCCTGAAGCACCCCAAGCTTCAGCTTCTTACTTTACAATACCCACTGATCCCAATCAGCCATATCCCATAGGGGAATTCCCGGTCTTCTGGTTTGGAGAAGTCAGGGGTGTTGAAAATTATACAGATGTACGGATTGCATATAATAGCAGCGAATTATATCTGCGCCTGCAAGTATTTGACCGGGGTTGTTTTTATGACCAAAATCCACCCCTGGATGAACCGACCCGATGGGATGGAGCTGCTGTTTTTCTAAATTTGAGTGGGAATATTGGCAACACACCCTCGCTCAATTCATATCAATTTCTGGTCCAATTTGACAGGGATATGAATTGGAATCCACCCTGGGAAATCACAAAATTTTCCTATCAAGGAAATGGTTACTCCTGGGTTGAAGCCAATTTACCATTCTCTATGAATTCATCCAATCAATATATCAGCGATCAAAAAACCAATTGCCGTGGATGGATTGCCAGCCTGCGCATCCCCTTCACAAGCATGGGATTATCAAGTGCTCCTTCATATGGAACAATTTGGGGAATGGCAATAGCAAACTATGATCGTGATGATGATGCTGGAACATATATTACTCCCAAGGTTTGGCCGAAAAACGTTAATGTAAACAGTCCGGTTACCTGGGGCAAATTAAGTTTTGGCTTGCCCCCCACAACCCCTACACAGGTGGGAAATATAACCCTAATCCGCCAGGGGATGAATAACGCCTTTGTCCCGGATGCGTCCGTGGGTGGTTATGCGGTTTGCGGTGGCGATCCGGAAAATTATTGGACATTATGGGGGGACACAAATGAAGGGTTTTATAATCCAGAACGCTCAAATTACAACATTCAGAATCAAGCCAATATCTCTGACTGGCCTTGTTTCTCCAAGGTGTATATCTCATTCCCACTTGATCAAGTACCATTAGGAAAACAAATTCTCTCAGCAACCATGACCTTACATGTTTTTGGTAATGCAGGATCAGCAGGAAATGAACCTGCATCCCTCATCCACGTATATACGGTTGACGAGAGTTGGACAGATACGACAATTACGTGGAACAATGCCCCATATATTGATCGCTACATCTCAAACACCTGGGTACCGTCACCACCGGATGAAGATTATTTTCCAGGCACTCCTCATAATTGGGATGTAACCTCAGCTGTAATTGAAGCTTATCAGAAAGGGATACCCGTCAATTTGGTTTTATATTCCAGCGATAATTTCTTCCATAGTGGAAAATACTTCGTTTCATCCAATACTGGTGATTGGAATGCCGAAGGTCGCCCCATTTTAAAAATAGTCTGGAGTGATTAATTTTGACCCGGATAATTCAAACTTCCCTTACCATTCTACTGGTTCTGATAAGCTTGCTGGCTAATTTAAATCAGGTGTCAGCTCTGAATCCCCAGCCGGATGGGAACAATCCAGAAGAGACACACCTTATATACCTCCCGGTAGTTTCAAGGAATTCATCCCATCCAGGTGACTGGATTCAACTGGGATATAACGCTCAACGCACCAATGCCTCTCCCATACAAGTGGCGATGCGCTTGGACACGCCCACGAGGCGGATGGCCGCCGCCGCGAAGGCCACCGCCGCGGCCGCGCCCAGGATGTCGAAGCGCGATCCGTAGCCGAGCGTGTCGAAGATCAGCCAGAAGATCA
>CALMHE010000332.1 GCA_937863865.1 uncultured Anaerolineaceae bacterium
GGGGAAAGTAGTTTTATCTGGGCATCAAGGTACACATTACAGGCAGCCAGTTCTTCCGGCATGGGATCCCGATTGCCGGGAGGACGACACTTGACGACATTGGTGATGAATACTTCCTCCCGTTTCAATCCACCTTTGGCTAACAGATCATCCAATAATTTTCCAGCCTGCCCCACAAATGGACGCCCCTGTTCGTTTTCATAAAATCCCGGTCCTTCACCGATGCACATGACTGTCACCTGATTTGGACCTTCACCGGGAACGGATTTTTTACGAGAAAAGTGCAGGGCACATTTTTCACATGATTCGATCTGTCTGGATAAATCTGCCAAAGCTGTTGAATTGTCCATTACCTCAACCTCCAATGGATGCTTGTTCTCCGGAAGGTGGAACAAGCAATTTACGTAAATAGGCTTTAATGTTCGCTTCCTGCAGCCCTGAAAGGCTGAGCAGAAAAGCATCCTCACCCGTATCCTGATAATAACGGGGACGAACCCCATCCAGTATAAAACCAAATTTCTGATACATCATCTGGGCGGAAATATTGCCACGCCGGACCTCAAGGAACACCCGGGTGACTCCTTCACTGGCTGCCCGGAGCAGGGCATGGGCAAGCAGCATTTGTCCCAATCCCAGCCGGCGGAAATCCGGATGGACTGCAATGGTACCAATGTGAGCTTCGTCAATAATCAACCACAGCACAATAAAAGCCAGGATTCGTTTGCCAGCTTCATCTTCCCCCTCTACAACCCACAGACGGGATGACGAGTTTTCCAATAATTCATATCGGAAGGAACGTTCAGGCCAGGGCAGTGAAATAGATAGAATGTCGATTTCATGCACCTGACTGACATCATCCAAACCCATTGGGCGAATAACTAATTTCACGCGGTAAATCCCTTGATCATTCCGGAATGGGTTCTGCCACCCGCAAATAGATGGGGGATAAAGTCACGGGATTGTCAATCCGACCATTTTGCCAGTTTTTCCATGCCATCTCCGCCAATATTGCCGGTCTGCGGGCAGAGAAAGCCGGGCTGGTCATGAGGATGGTTTTGCGACGTTTTCCCAATGTCTGCCGTTCCACTTCGGTCAACTCACCACTGACCAGTGTGGGTTTTTCAATGGCATGGGAGAGCTCCTCCAGCGTCATTAATAAAGCTTCACCCTGCATTTTCCAACCCCTTTTTTCAACCTGATACCAGCCCACTGCCAGCCTGCCCCGCCCTACCTGCAAGATTGCCGCCAGAGGTAATTCCTGCAAGGGTTGGGCTGCTGCAACAATGTCCAGCGTGGGAATGCCCACAATCGGAATGTTTAACGCCAGCGCCATCCCTTTTACCAATGCCAGACCGATTCGCAGGCTGGTGAAGGAACCTGGACCGATTGCAACAGCCAGAGCTTTCAACTCTGAGGGAGTTATCCCGCATCGCAGCATCAGGTTTTGAATTGCCGGCGCCAGTTCTTTAGTATGGTGAAACCGGGTTTGCCAGCTAAATTCTGCAGCAATCTTGTTTTCGTTGTATAGGGCTATTCCCGTCCATTGGGTTGAAGTGTCAACAGCGAGCAACATGGTTAAACTCCAATCATGCGTTGCCGGACAGTATCCATTAATATCTCATACCGGCATCCGGTGGGTGTCAGAAGCATTCCCCGGTGTTCATCCGCCAGCCACCGGAGCTGTACCCACAAGCGTTCCTTGGGAAGTATTTGCTGGATGCGCTCCGCCCATTCAATGACCAGAGCTCCCTGTGCCAGCATGGCATCCGGTTCCAGGTCCTCTGCTTCCATGGGGCTGGCAATCCGGTAAGCATCAAGGTGATATAAGCTTTCCCCCGCTGGACGGCGATATTGATTGACAAGCACAAAGGTCGGGCTGGATACCGGGTCAAGACTGCCCCATCCCTGGGCAATTCCCTGCACAAATGTGGTTTTACCCGCGCCCAGATCCCCGGACAGGCAGATGCAATCACCTGATTGTAACAGTGCTCCCAGTCGCATCCCCAACCGACGGGTTTGCTCTGTACTGCGGCTGAAAAATTCGAGTGCATGCGAATCCAGAATTGGCATATGAAAAATTATACCTCGAATCCTCGCGATCCATTGGGAGGACAACCACGCTGATAAAAGATGATTTATCCCGGATCAGGTGATGTGTTTCCCTTGGAAACCACTGTATGTAAACGTCTTGACAGTTCGCGGCGGGTCAACAGCACCCTGCGGCTGCACTGACAGCATTCGAGACCGATATCAGCACCCATCCGGATTACTTTCCACTCATAGCTGCCGCATGGGTGTGGTTTTCTCAAACGTAAAACATCACCAAGGGTCAGATCTGGTAACACTTTGGGATTATACCACCCATGTTATAATCTGATTTATGCTGGGACTGACCCCCTCCGTACTGATTGCCAACCTGATCGCATTGTTCATATCCCTGCCGCTGCACGAATTTGCCCATGCATGGACAGCTGATCGACTTGGCGATGACACGCCTCGCATGTATGGGCGGCTTTCACTGAATCCCTTCCGACATCTGGATATCATTGGTTCCTTAATGTTGATTTTTGCAGGTTTTGGTTGGGCGAAACCAGTTCCAGTTAACGAAAATAATTTAAAAAATGATTTGGCAATAATAAAAGTTGCTCTTTCTGGCATAACAGCGAATCTACTTTTAGCACTGATTTTTGGTTTACCTCTTCGAATCGCCACAATCCTCGGTGTCGCTCATGACACAAGTCTGATTCTTATAGTTCTGAATTATTTTGTCGGAGCGCAACTAATTCTAATTGCTCTAAATATTATTCCGATCCCACCGCTCGATGGCTCGAGAGTTTTGGGTTCATTGTTTACCCATGAAGCGAGAACAAAGTTTGAGTATTATGGTCCGATTATTTTGATGATTTTGATTGCCTCCAGCTTTTTGTTTGGAATTCCGATTATACAAAGTTTTATGG
>CALMHE010000333.1 GCA_937863865.1 uncultured Anaerolineaceae bacterium
CGACAACGGTTGTCACCTCCCTTTCAGGAGTATATTTCACGCTGGATATGAAAATTTTTCCCAGCTGATCGGGTGGATTGGGTTGTGGATCTCCCGGAGGGGTGGCTTCGATATAGGGAGTTGTCAAGGAATCCCGCAACTCCTCCACAGGGTGGTCGGTGTTGGTCCAGTGAATCAAGCCATTTGCCAGCCGGATGATACTGAGGGTTGAACGTCCCGAGTTGGGAAGATCCCGGGCGACTACCCCGGGTTCCCGGCGGAAATTAATAAGAAATTCAGGACTTGCGGTTGTAAAGGTCTCAAAGATTGCCTGATTTGGATCCCCCACCCGAACCCAATTTCCATCTTCACCGACCAGACGACGCAGGATATCCTCCTGGAGCCGGCTGGAATCCTGGGATTCATCTTCCAGGATGTATGGCCAGCGATAGCGTAATCGTCCCAGATATTCCGGATCAAGTGTGAGAACCTGTAATCCGAGACGGATCAAATCATCAAAATCAACTGCACCGCGAAAATTTAATGCCCTCTGGTAATTGGTGTAGACTTCCACGCCAAATTCCATCAAGGGAAGGGGAAGATTCATGGTGGAGAATCTTTCCCTGAAGATTGCTGGTGTGACTTGTAAATCCTTGGCAGTCCGGATGATGCTGTTGGCGACGATCGTGAGATATTCGGACCAATCACGCGGTGATATCTGGGAACTGGCATCATCCATATCAGGTTTGGAAAAATATGAAATGATGCTGGGATTGGAACGGATATAAGCTGTCGCAATCGCACCCAGGATGCGGTCCCGTTCAAGTTCATCCACGATTCCAAACCGGTTGGATAAACCAGCAAGGTCCGTGCGACCACTGACGATATCCCGCGCCAGACCATGTAAGGTACGGACACGATAATTAACATTGGGAAGCAAGCGAAATTCATTCTGGATGAAATCATCCACGCGTGTTGCGAAGTTGTTCACCGCTGAATTTACCAGGGTGACAATCAGGACTTCCTGATCGGAACGAACCCACCCGCCGGCGATGAGTTTGGCAGCCAGATAAGATAGAGTATGGGTTTTTCCACTCCCCGGAACTGCCGATACTCCCATCCGACCACCCGTGTAATTGAGAATTTCAGCCTGCATGGGACGGGGGTTAAACATGGTGTCCCTCCAGTGCACGCTGTTTTTGCAGCAAGGTGGAAATCGCCAAAAGTAGATCCCCGCGTTGCTCGTTGCCCTGTTCATCCATGCCCACCGCATAAACATAGATCCGCTGGCTGCAACGCCTAATTAATCCAGCAGTCAACCTGAAAAGAATTAGCCGGTTGTATTCAAGCTCATGTTCATCCGTCCATTTCCTGGAAGTTTGCCAATTTCTACTGAGAACAACCGGATGGGTCAGGGGTTGGTAGAGGCGTTCTGACCAGCCGCGGCTGCCAATATCCAGCCAAAATTGGATTTTTACCGATTGGTTGGTCATTAGAAAGGTGTGGGCAGGTGAGATTAAAACAGAATCCTTATCCATCACATCCCAGGCGGGCAGGGAAAGGGCAGCCAGTATGCCGGATTGAATCATCTGAATGTATTCTTTTTCAAATTCACCCGGCGTTGAAAAAGTAACCGGATTAATTGCCCGACGGAATTTCTGTATGGATTCAATCAGGCGGGCTGCAGCGGCAGTGGCATTGTGGTCTCTGTGAAATCCAAACCCGGACCTTGACAATATTTCTCCGAACAATCTGGAAAAGAAAACATCCAATGGATCAGGCTGGCGTTGCTGGTATGTCATGATCCAGTTACGGAGTTCTTCGAATCGGTTTCCAATGGAAAATGTGATCCGTTGTTGCGCCTGGGGATTTATCAGGTCGAAACTGGAAATATCATGACCATTTTTTCCCCGCAGGCTGATTTGGGCAATGAAATAAGCCCGGATGGGATCCAGGTTCTCAACAGATGTCATCAATGCGGTGGAAAAATCAGCTTTCGTGATAGGAATGCCCCATTGGGGGTGTGCCAGTGCTGCCAGTGTAAAAAGGCATTGTACAGCCGGTTCATCCCGCAGGCTGCGTGAAGGTCGGATGGTATGACTGCTTATTCCCAACTTTTCCAATCCATTGCTGAGTGAAAACAAAAGAGAGTCACTTAAAAAAGGTGACAGGATGACAATTTCAGCCGGTGGAATTTGTTCATTGTGAATGAGGTGATCCACCTTGTCACATATCTGCCGGATCATATCCGGAAAAAATGGTGCATGTGATTCAACCATCCATTCATGTAAATCGGGAGGAGATTGAGGTTCCTTGTGGAGGATGGATGCCGCCAGACCGTGCTGTACCCGGGATAAACCTGCAGGGACAATGAATGATTCATGCAAGGTGGCGGTTTCTTTACAGGAATCCTTAAGAGCGGCGGCGGATATTGGATCGGCACCCGAGAATTGTCGGAAACCGCCATCCAGGTCATGGATCAATAAGGCCGAGTTGTAACACATCAGACAAACAAGAATCAAATCATGGACAACCGTAATGTACTCTTAAA
>CALMHE010000334.1 GCA_937863865.1 uncultured Anaerolineaceae bacterium
GTCATCGAATGTTTTATTTTGGAAAAGAATGGATAACAGATTTGCCAGCCTGGTCGGGCTGTCAGTCGGGTTTTTTACTTGTTACCCGGGGAGTGAATCATGCCTTCAAAAATGAGATTACAGCGGATTGGCGACCGTATGCGCCAGGAACTCTCAGAAATGATCGTCATGGGTGAAATCCATGATCCCCGGGTGGCGGGCATTTCGATTACCGATGTCATCGTGGATCGGGAACTGGCTTATGCCGATATTTATGTCTCGGCAGTGGAAGGACAGGAACGCGCCGCCGAGGTGCTGCAGGGGTTGGAAAGTGCAACCGGATTTCTGCGCAAGGCACTGGCGGACCGCATTGAGCTGCGGGTTTTCCCCCGGCTGCGCTTTCATTGGGACCCCACGCTGGAGCGAGCCGACCGGATTGAGCGCATCCTGGCGGACATCCGCAAGGAAAATAAAACGGAGTAGTTGATGATGATGGATGCGCAAATTCATGCTGACATACACCGCCTGCTCCATGAATCAAACCGTTTGTTAATCGTCTCCCACATCAGACCCGATGGCGACGCCATCGGCTCGGTTCTGGGGTTGGGGCTCTCACTGCTGGAAATCGGCAAAACTGTGCAGATGGTTCTGAGTGACGGGGTTCAACGAACATTCAAACACCTCACCGGCAGCCGGAAAATTCACCGCCATTCCACCGGTGAGTTTGATGCCATCATCACCCTCGATGCCTCCGACCCGAAACGCCTGGGGGATGGTCTGGCTGACCGAGTCCCCGATTTGAATATTGATCATCATGTCACCAATCTGAATTTTGCCCGCATTAATTTTGTCATTCCGGATGCGGTGGCAACCGCAGCAATCCTGGCGGAATATCTTCCGGTATGGGAATTGCCCATCACCAAGCCGGTGGCGGAAGCTCTGCTGACCGGAATTGTCACCGACACCATCGGCTTTCGTACCTCCAACATGAACGCTGAAACCTTGCGGCTTGCAGCAGGGCTGATGGAATTGGGTGCCGACCTGCCGGACCTGTACAAACGGGCGCTCATTAACCGTTCATTTTCCGCCACCCGCTATTGGGGGAAGGGTCTGTCGGAACTGCAGCGCGAGGGGCGTCTGGCATGGACCACCCTGACCCTTGCGGACCGCAAGAACAGCGGATATTCCGGCACCGATGATGCCGACCTGACCAATGTACTTTCGGGGATTGACGAATGTGATATCGTCATCCTTTTTAATGAACAAAAGGGAGGCACAGTCAAGGTAAGCTGGCGTTCACAACCCGGTTATGATGTATCCCAGATTGCATTCAACTTTGGCGGCGGCGGTCACAGCGCCGCTGCGGGAGCTGACATACCCGGCACACTGGATGACGTGCAAAACCGGGTGCTGGAAGCAACCCGCGCGGTTCTTTCAGCTGAATTTAGTGATGAGAAAGCATAGAGAACACATTTTGGATATTATCAGTTATAATTTACATCGGAAAATATTGGGAATGAAGAATACCTCTACAATATGGGGAGAAAAATAATTATGGAAACAAATTACTCTGGAGCACCCGGTGCTGTGTCAGGCGTGCTTGTCATTGACAAGCCGGTTGGCTTGACATCGCATGATGTTGTGCAGGTTGTCCGCAAGGGCACCAATATCCGCCGCGCCGGACATACAGGAACCCTGGATCCACGCGCCTCCGGCGTACTGGTCGTATTGATTGGTCCGGCGGTGCGGCTGAGTGAATATGTCTCCGCATCGGACAAGCGCTACCAGGCGGTCATTGAGCTTGGCGTCACCACCGATACATTCGATGCGGATGGAACAGTCACCTCGTCGGCACCGGTTAATATTACCGAGGAACAATTCAGCGAAGCCCTGGCAGGTTTTGTCGGGGAAATTGAACAGGTTCCGCCCCCCTATTC
>CALMHE010000335.1 GCA_937863865.1 uncultured Anaerolineaceae bacterium
CAACAACCCGGAATGGTTGAACATTGAACAAATCCGCGAGATCGTTGCTCCCATTGAAGCTGAATTTTTGCAGGGCAAACTCGACTGAACCTGAACGGCGGTTGGATCCCGCCAAAGGAGGAGGATGACCCGTATCCTCATCACCGGTGTAAGTGGACTGCTGGGATTAAACCTAGCGATGGATGCCTGCCAGAATCATCAGGTGACGGGGGTTGCAAACACCCACAGCCTGGCGGGTGCCCCCTTTGGGCTTATCCATGAAAACCTGCAGAATTTTAATGTCATTCCCGTCCTGTTGGAGCAGGTTTGCCCCGACCTGGTGATTCATTGCGCTGCACAGGCAAACCTGGAAACCTGTGAAAATGATCCCGCGGGCGCGGAACAAATCAATGCCCTCCTGCCGGGCGAACTGGCTTACCAGTCTGGAAAGCGCGGCATCCGGATGGTGCATATCTCCACAGACGCCGTCTTTGATGGTCAAATCCCCCTGCCATCCTCGCTTGCTCCCATCCGGGAGGGATACCGGGAGGAGGATTCCCCCAATCCCCTCAGTGTGTATGCGCGTACCAAGCTGGAAGGAGAGCGGGCGGTCGCATCTGCCAACCCCAATGCGCTGATTGCCCGGGTCAATTTTTATGGTTGGAGCCTGTCCGGTCGGCGCAGCCTGGCTGAATTTTTCTTTAATCATCTCTCTGCGGGGCAGCGTGTGAATGGATTTACGGATGTATATTTCTGCCCCCTGTACGTCAAGGAATTGGGGCGCATCCTTCTAACCATGGCAGACCTGGATTTGCATGGGATTTACCACGTGGTCAGCTCCGAGGCAATCAGCAAGGATGCCTTCGGACGCAAGCTGGCGCAACAGTTTCATTTGGACGCGTCACTGATTACTGCCACGTCCGTCATGGCGGGTGGATTGAAGGCTGCCCGGTCTCCCAACCTGGTCCTGTCAACGGAAAAACTGGCAAAGGCGCTTGGTCACCCCCTGCCTGGAATTGCCACGGGACTGGAGCTATTTTTTCGAGAATTCACAGAAGGCTATCCCGCATCCCTGCGCGGGATGAACGGATAAAAAACCACCATTCAGGATCCAAAAGGAGAGCGAAATGGAAATTAAAATAGGCAACCATGTCCTTGGGGAATCACACCCCACCTACTTTATTGCCGATATTGCTGCAAATCATGATGGCAGCCTGGATAGAGCCAGGCATTTGATCCATTCGGCTGCCAGAGCCGGGGCGGATGCCGCCAAATTTCAGAATTTCCAAGCCCCCAAAATTGTTTCTGATTATGGCTTCCGCACCATGGGTGGGCAGCAATCCCACCAGTCAAAATGGAAG
>CALMHE010000336.1 GCA_937863865.1 uncultured Anaerolineaceae bacterium
ATCTTGAACAGGGCGAACGGAGTCACATACCCGTGCGAAGAATATTCCTCTATTTCCTTGGACATAATCATCGACGGCAACAGAGCGCCCCTCAGCATGACACACATTACCGAATTCTCGATTTTATAATCAATGTCAGGAATCTTGTGCACAGCATAATTTTGCACTGGTGCGGTCACCGGCGTTTTTACAACAAGATAGTTTTTATTGTCGGAATGGTTTCTGTTGTACGCAAGACGAAACAGCATCTCATAGGCTCTTTGCGTATAATACACGAATTCGTTGTGTCCCGTACGGATGTCCCTCAGCTTCGCGATAACCCGGGATGCTTCAGCATGGCTTTGTTCTTCTGTTTCGAACGAAAACACTTTAATGCCCGGAGCCTGTTTGCAGATTTCCTGCATAATATGCCCCATTTCTCCCGTGACACAAATGGCATCTATGCCCAACTTGTATATGCCACAAAAGCAACAGATGTAACGGATGTGATGGTTAACGGATGCTGGTTGATGCAAGATCACCAATTAAAAACCATAGAGGAAGCAGATCTTCTCCAGCGCGGACAGGAGGTTGCCCGGAAGATAGACTTGTTCCTGGACGTTCGGGAACATTCAGTCCTGTCCAAACTGGTGGCAATCGGTGGTGCAACAGAAGAGGAATCCTACGAGATCCAGGTCAAGGTTCCCATTCAAGACCCTGAGATCATTCTTAAGGCGTTACAGGATCCTTCCATTGAAATTTTAAGGCGGCGGCATTACCGGCAATATGATACCTATTTTAGCTTTTTGGATCCCAGCCAGGGTTACATCCGTTATCGCGAGGATCACTTTATCGACGAACAAGGAAATACAACCAATACCCGCAGCCGGCTTACCCATATCGGTCCCGCCCGTGAAGCTGAACTTCCACAAAAGGTTTTACTTTCCCGCAGCCGCTACCTGGCACCCGCAACCCAAACTGCCCGATTTTACCGGGAATATTTCAAGCCCAACCTGGAATATGAAATCGATAAAGACCGCCGGCGATTCCTGATCCGTTTTCACAAAACCGAATTTTTCATTAATCTCGATCATGTCAGTCAACCGCCCCTAGGCTATTTCCTCGAGATAAAAAGCCGGACCTGGAGTCGCCAGGATGCCCGCAATAAATCCCAATTGGCTGTAGAATTAATTCAATTATTGGGCGCATCCAGCCAACAGGCAACCACCCAGGATTACCTGGAAATGATTCGGAGTGATTTCGCATAGAAAGAAATCCCATGCCTCGAACAATAAATATCCTGTTTGTTGCTTCTGAAGCAGACCCGCTGGTTAAAGTCGGCGGTCTGGGGGATGTTGCCGGTTCCCTGCCAAAGGCATTGCGCGCCTTATTACCTGAAGACATAAACGGATATACTCTCGATGTCCGGCTGGTGATACCGTTTCATTCAGTCATCACCCACCACCTGCCAAATCTGCAACTCCTTGCCACCTACCAGATCACCCATCCCTGTGGTCCCATTCCTGCCCGGGTTTTTGTGACGGAAATAAATGATATTCCCGTATATCTTATTGAAGGCGCACCAATTCTCTCCAGCACAGCTGTCTATAGCTCAAATCCCATTGAGCTGGGTGAAAAATATGTTTTTTTCTCACTGGCTGCATTGGAACTTGCCATCCAGCCTGGTTGGAAGCCGGATATTATCCACTTTAATGACTGGCATACAGCATTGGGAGCTTATGAATTAGCCATCCGGCGAAGCAAAGAACCGGCTTTCAACAATATACGCTCGGTTTTATCCATCCACAACCTTCCTTTCATGGGGGGCGAAGCGGAAGGTATTGTGCGTTCTTATGGAATCCCTCCATCCACAAACGAACACCTGCCGGTTTGGGCACGTGCCTTCCCGCTTTCCTTGGGCTTGACAGCTACTGATCATATTGTGGCTGTATCACCCACCTATGCCCGGGAATTACTTACTCCGGAATTCGGTTGTGGTTTGCAGGATTTCCTAAAAACACGTGCAGATTCCATCTCCGGTATCCTCAATGGAATTGATGAAAAGGCATGGGATCCGTTAACCGATCCTGTTCTGACTTCCAATTATTCATCAATTGACTTAACCCACAGGGAATTCAACAAACAATCCCTGGTGGAGGAATTTGGATTGCCTTATGACCCTTCCACGCCCTTGTTAATCATGATCGGTCGCATGGACAATCAAAAAGGGATGGATCTTGCAATCGAAGGTCTGCGACTGGTCACAGATCAGCCCTGGCAGGTAATCCTGCTGGGAACCGGGGACCCGTTGTTGGAAACCGCCTGCCGCAGCCTGGAAGTTGAACTCCCCGACCGCGTCCGGGCAGTCATCCGTTTTGATCTCCAACTGTCGCGCCGGATGTACGCGGGTGGTGATGTTTTATTGATGCCATCCCGATATGAACCATGCGGGCTTGCACAAATGATTGCCATGCGGTATGGTTGTATTCCAGTCGCCCGTCAGACTGGCGGACTGAAGGATACCATTCAGGATAATCGTGAACCAGGCGGCGGAACTGGATTCCTGTTTAAGGAAACCTCACCTGCAGCTTTCACTGTTGCCCTTTTGCGGGCACTGGCTTTGTTTTCTGATCATTCAGCCTGGAAAGCCATGCAAATCAGGAGCATGACCCAGAATTTCTCCTGGAAAAAATCAGCACAGGCTTATACCCAAATTTATTGTAATTTATTGGAGGGAAAATCATGAGAACCAGGGCTGTCATTTTAGCTGGCGGTGAAGGCACCCGCCTGGGTGTTTTAACCGCCAAAAGAACAAAACCGGCTGTACCATTTGCCGGAAAATATCGGATCATTGACTTTGCCTTATCCAATTGCGTCAATTCCAATCTCTTTGATGTCATGATTATTGCCCAATACAGACCGCACTCACTGATTGAGCACATTGGCGCGGGTGGACCTTGGGATTTAAACAGGGATTTTACCGGCGGAGTACGAATCTTTACTCCTTATAAATCTCCATCCGCCAACTGGTTTATCGGCACGGCGGATGCCATTCAGCAAAATTTCGCCTTTATCAAACGTGGCAGCAAGGAATTGGTATTAATCCTGTCGGGGGATCATATTTATTCAATGGATTATTCCAGCATGATTAATTACCATATTGAATGCGGTGCGGAATTGACAATGGCAACCATTAAAGTTCCAATCGAGGAAGCCCCCCGTTTCGGGATTGTGGGAGTGGATGCCAATTTGAAAGTAACGGCATTTACCGAAAAACCCGCCAGTCCTCCATCCAACCTCGCCAATATGGGGGTATATGTGTTCAACCGGGAAGCCCTGGATCATCTGCTGTGGCAGGATCATGAGAGAAGGGATTCCTCCCACGATTTTGGCAAGGATATCATTCCCAGTATGGTGGCAAGCAGCGGACCAGTGTATGCCTACCCATTTGATGGTTATTGGGTGGATGTGGGAACGGTCAATTCCTATTGGCAGGCACATATGGACCTGCTCACCAATCCACCAGCCTTTGACCTCTACAATCCACGGTGGGTTATTCACACCCGGACAGAGGAACGCCCACCCGCCCGTATGCATCGTGCCTCGGAAATTTCCGACAGTCTTATTTGCGACGGATGTACCATTGAACCCGGCGCCAAAGTCATCCGGTCAGTCCTTGGTCCTGGCACAACTGTGAAATCCGGGGCGTCGGTGGAAGATTCGATTTTGTTGACAGATACCCTGGTGGATGAATCCGCGGTGGTTCAATGCAGCATTACTGATAAACGGGTTAAAATCGGTTCCGGCAGCAAATTGGGAGGTAAACAACCGGACAATGTAGTCATAACGATGGTGGGCAAAAATTCCATCGTTCCAGCAGAGACGATCGTGCAGCCGGGAAGCATCATTTGGACGGATGTATGTGAAACCGATTACGATTCCAAAATCCTTCCCGCTGGCGCTTACGTGCAAACCCGGAGGAAAGTATATGAACTATAAACGCTCGTCCGGAATCATTCTTCACCCCACCAGCCTTCCCGGACCGGATGGAATTGGGGACCTGGGACCGGAGTGCTTTCATTGGATCGATTTCCTGCAAGAGGTTGGCTGTGGTCTTTGGCAAATCCTGCCCCTGGGACCGACCGGCTACGGGGATTCTCCTTATCAATGTTTTTCTGCATTTGCCGGCAATCCCTATCTGATCAGCCCGGTATTGCTGCAAAAGGACGGGCTGCTGACCCGTTCGGATTTTTCGGACCGCCCAGCTTTTCCCATTGATAAGGTGGATTTTGGTCCGGTCATCCAATGGAAAATAAATCTGCTGGACAAAGCTTTCGCCCGTTATAAAGCACTCAATCCCAATCCTTTTTTATCTGAATTGGAAATTTTTAAAGCCGATAACAAATACTGGCTGGACGATTTCGCTCTCTTTATGGCTATCAAGGAATCCGAGGGCGGGGTTGCATGGAGTGATTGGTCAAAACCTCTGCGAAATCATGATCAGGCAGCATTAATGGAATTTCGCGCTGAACACCAGGATGATATCGAACGGCATATTTTTCGCCAATTTTTCTTTTACCGCCAGTGGATGAATGTTAAAAATTATGCCGCTCAGAATAATATCCTGATTATTGGAGACATCCCAATTTTTGTCTCTTATGACAGCGCGGATGCCTGGTCTCACCGGGATTTATTCTATATGGATAAGGATGGGATTCCCTCTGTGGTGGCGGGTGTTCCACCCGACTATTTCTCTCCGACTGGACAGCTCTGGGGGAATCCATTGTATCGCTGGAAAAATCACAAGGAAACAGGTTATTCCTGGTGGGTCGAACGCCTCCGTTCCGTATTGAAACTTGTGGACATCATCCGGTTGGATCACTTCCGCGGATTTGCTGGATACTGGGAAGTTCCTTTTGGAAATCCAACCGCAGAAATCGGTCGCTGGGTAACCGGACCGGGTGCGGATTTCTTTGTTTCCCTCGATCGTCAATTGGGCAAACTTCCGATTATTGCGGAGGATCTTGGGGAAATCACCCCGGATGTAATCGAATTGCGGGATCAATTCCAATTGCCAGGAATGAAAATTCTGCAATTCAGTTTCAGCACAGATTCTTATGATCCTTTCCTGCCACATAATTATCCAGTGAATTGTGTGGCATATACTGGCACACACGATAATGACACAGCGGTCGGTTGGTATGAAACTGCGCCTGGGAAGGAACGTGATTTTTGCCGCCGTTATCTCGCCCGCTCTGGTGAGGATATCGCCTGGGATTTAATTCGAGCCGTCTGGTCATCCGTTGCGAGATTTACTCTTGCACCCCTGCAGGATTTCCTGAGTCTGGGCACGGATGCACGCATGAATTTTCCAGGTCAACCTTCCGGAAATTGGACATGGCGGATGACACCGGCTGCCTTGAATCCTGACTTAATTAAACGCATCACGGAAATGAACGTTCTTTTCAGTCGCTCCATTCATGGAGAAGATACGGGGCAGCGGCATCCATAATCACTTCACCATTCATAAAAAAAAACAGATATGCATCTGCCCATCTGTTTTTAACCCTCCTGCGGGTCTGCCTGGTGGTCCATCCTTGAAGCAGTGTAAATGCCAATTAAAATCAATGCTCCACCCATCAATTCAAGGATGGTGGGGGTTTCTCTTAAAAATATTGAAGACAAAATGATTGTACCAACAGGTTCACCCAGCAGTGCCACCGAAACAAAGGCAGCCGGCACGTATGCCAGAGCCCAATTTAAGGATGTGTGCCCGATGGATTGGGGAATTACTGCCAATAAAAGCAGCCATAAATAAATTTCCTTGGAATATCCCAGTAGGGAGTGACCTTCGATCCCAGCCAGGGTCAGAAGCAATAAGGCTGCTGATCCGTACACCATGAATACGTATGACTGCAACGAAAGCCGTGGACGTAGCCGTCTGCCAACCATTAAATAACCCGCCACCATCCATGCCCCCACCAGTGCCAGTAGATTACCCCACGCGTTCGTTCCCGTGAAAAGTTTTCCCACATTTGGAAAGGTAAAACCGGAAGCCGACAGCTGGCATTCAGCGCTCCCTGCCACAATGACACCACCCAGCAGGGTAAGTACCAACCCAACCCAGGTCCATTTATTTAATTTTTCACCCAACAGAACCCCGGAAAACATCGCCACCCATAGTGGGGTTGTGGAAACCAAAACAATCGAACTGGCAACTGTTGTATGCTCAAGCGAGGTGATCCAGGACGCAAAATGGATCGCTAAAAATACACCTGCCAGGATAATCAAACCAATCTCGTTTCCTTTCAGGCATTTAATTTCCTCTTTTAACTTCGGTATCGCAAAAGGGAAGACTAACAATGTCGCCAGGGTCAATCGAACAGCTGCAATGACAATGGAGGGCGCTTCCTGTTGGGCAAATCGGATAAACAAGGAAGCTGTCGATGCTGCCAACACCCCGATGAACAGTACAGGATATGCCAGTTTTCGAAGTCTGGTTATTTTATGATCCAAATGATCCCTCGCACGGATTTGATGGATGATTTCTTGACAAAACAATCAAGGGTCGCTAGAATATTTTAACCACACTGTTTTGTAAATACTACATTTAATATGGAGGGTGAATATGGCTTTTGAATTACCTCAATTACCATACTCGTTTGATGCCTTGGAACCTTGGATTGATGCAAGAACCGTGGAAATCCATTATACCAAGCACCATGCCACCTATCTGGCAAATACCAACAAGGCTCTCGAAAATCATCCGAAATTCTACCAATTTACACTGGGGCAAATCCTGTCGAATCTGTCCCGGCTGCCGGATGAAATCCGCACTCCAGTCATCAACAATGGCGGGGGGGTTTACAATCACATGGTTTATTGGGAATCCATGGGACCCAACTGCGGCGGGGAACCCACCGGCAAACTGGCAAAAGCCATCACAACCACATGGAGTGATTTTGCCACCTTCAAGGCAGAGTTTGAAAAAGCAGGACTCACCCGGTTTGGCAGCGGTTATGCCTGGTTGAGCAGGAAACCCGATGGATCACTGATGATCCATTCCACTCCCAACCAGGAATGCCCCCTTTCCACAGGACTGACTCCCATCCTGACTTGTGATGTATGGGAACACGCATATTACTTGAAGTATCAGAACCGCCGGGCGGAATACCTGACCAACTGGTGGAATCTGGTAAACTGGCTTAAAGCTGAAGAGAGATTTCTACAGTAATTAATTCCCTCCAAATTAGATCAAAAGGAGAATGGAACATGCCTCATGTAATCACAAGTTTATGCCTGCGGGACGGCGGTTGTGCCAATGTTTGCCCGGTGGAATGCATCGTCCCCGGTAGTCCGGTGAATCAATGGCCATGGTATTACATTGATGCTGATACATGTATCGACTGTGGAGCCTGTGTGGTTGAATGTCCCTGGTCAGCCATCTTCCCGGAGGATGAAGTCCCTGCGGCTTACAAAGCAAAAGGTGGTGAATATTTATCCGGACCCGTGGAAACTGCCGGATTTACCACGGTGTACGATGGAGAAAACAACAAAGGCGACCCTGTTCACCTGGAAGGCACCCGGATCCTTCAAGCTGGTGAAATTGTCGACCTGACTCCAGCAATTGAAGTTAATAAACTCTTTTTCACGGATGGTCCCGGATATTCTGCCAACCAATAAACCTGTCTGTCATCAACGGGAGAGGAAGTCAGGAGGACTTCCTCTCCTTCTTCAGTCGATCCTGGAATCTTTTCCCTTTTATGGAGGTACTCCCGTATGCCTGCAATGTCAGAAAAATATCGTAAGGAGCGCGATTCGCTGGGGGAAATCCAGGTTCCTGCAGATGCATATTACGGGGCTCAAACTCAAAGGGCTGTGGAAAATTTCAATGTTTCACACCTGAAACCCTGGCGGGCGTTTAATTGGTCCATGGCAGCCATTAAATATTGCGCTGCCGGGGTAAATAGAGATCTGGGTTTGTTAAACCCGGATTTTTCCAAGGCAATTCAACAAGCAGCACACGAAGTGATGGATGGTCAATGGGAGAGCCAATTTATTGTGGATCCCTTCCAGGCTGGGGCGGGCACAAGCCATAATATGAACATAAATGAAGTTCTTGCCAACCGCGCTACCATAATCCTGGGAGGTTCCTTGGGTGAATATCAGGTGAACCCCAATGACCATGTGAACATGTCCCAATCCACAAATGATGTCATCCCCACCGCAATCCGGTTGGGTTGTTTATGGAGGCTGGATGAACTCAATCAGGCAATCCAAAACCTGGCATCCGCTCTTCGTCAAAAGGGGCAAGAATTTGATGACATCATTAAATCAGGTCGCACCCACCTGCAGGATGCTGTTCCTGTTCGGCTGGGACAGGAATTTCATGCTTATGCGTGTGCTGTGGAACGCGATGGGGAACGGATTCTACGATCTGCCAACAACCTCCGGCGACTGGGGATTGGTGGAACAGCCACGGGATCCGGTTTAAATGCCCACCCGGAATACCACACCCGCATGGTCTCCTGTTTATCCCAACTGACCGGTATAAAATTGGTGGAATCGGATGACTTATTTGAATCCATGCAATCCATGGCAGACATGGCGGATTTTTCAGGTACCTTGCGCACCCTAGCAATTACCCTGATTCGAATCGCCAACGATATTCGCCTGCTATCTTCCGGTCCAGCCACCGGTCTTGATGAAATTCGATTGCCGGCAGTCCAACCCGGCTCAAGTATCATGCCCGGTAAGGTAAATCCCGTCCTGGCTGAGATGTTGAATATGGCAATGTTCCATATTATTGGCTGTGATACAACCATCTGCCTTGCTGCCCAGGCTGGTCAATTGGAATTAAATGTGATGATGCCCATCATCGCCCACAATCTGTTTGAAGCCATGCAAATCATCATTGGTTCACTCAACGCCTTTACAGAAAAATGCGTAATTGGAATTCAAGCCAACCGAAACAAAGCGGAAGGCTGGCTGGCGCACAACTCCATCCTGGTAACAGCCCTGAATCCAATCATTGGATATGCTGCAGGAGCTGCATTGGTCAAGGAAGCTCAGGAACGAAATTTAACGATCCGGGAATTATCAATGGAAAAAGCCCGTCTGGGTGTCCTTCGCAGCCAGACAACCGGAGCCGTTGTAACGCCGATTGAAGTCGACGCCATTTTTAATAATTTGAGGGGATTTACAGAAGGTGGATTGCTCGGCGGAGAAGGATAAACCTTTATTCCCCACTGCCAGCTGCATGAATTGCTGCACCAATTATGCCTGCCATGTTCTGCAGCTGGGCTGGTAATATTTTCACCGGTACATCCAGATAGGGCAGGAATTTATCCGCCTGCCGGCTGACCCCGCCGCCCAAAATGAATAAATCATTCCAAAAGAGGGAATGCAAAATATTCAAATATTCGTTTAAATTTTTTGCCCACCGTTTCCAACTCAAGTCCCGGTCATTTCGGGCGGCGTCTGAAGCCCGGTGTTCAGCGTCCTTCCCCCGAATATCAAGATGACCAAATTCGGTGTTGGGTAACAGCCTGCCATCGGTAAAAATTGCCGAACCAATTCCCGTCCCAAGAGTCAGCATGATTACAACCGCATGATGATAATCGCGCCCCACCCCAAATTTCATTTCTGCAATCCCGGCTGCATCAGCATCGTTCAGGACCCTCACCGGACAACCTGTCATTTCGGTCAATAATTCGTCAGCATTCACCCCGATCCAGCTTTTATGGACATTGGCTGCTGTTAAAGCCACCCCATTTCGGATGACTGCTGGAAAACCTGCCCCAATGGGTCCTTGATAATGAAAGAAATCCACCAAGGTTTTAACCACCTGCCCCACATCCTCCGGTCTGGCATCCTCCGGGGTGGGAATCCGTTCTCTTGGTGAGGTCAGTTTTCCAGTTTCCACATCCACCAATGCGCCCTTGATCCCCGAACCGCCGATGTCAACTCCCAGACCAATCATCGCTCCCTCCAAAAATCACTTCATACATCAAGGACATGCATTTTGCAGTTGTTCTTCATAGGTGATTGCGAAATTATGACGCCCTGAACCATCACATTTAGCTCTGAAGTAATAATACGGCGTTTCAGCGGGATATGCAACAGCACTCAGACTGGCAAACCCGGGATTACAAATAGGTCCGGGCGGCAAACCCCGATAAAGATAGGTGTTATAACTTGAGTCTCTGAGTAAATCTTGATTGCTCAGGGGATTTGTCCACCAGGTTTTTTGGGCACTGTTATAACCGATTGCGTATTGGACGGTTGGATCACTATCCAATTTCATTTCCACAACCAGCCGGTTATAAAATACCGATGCAATAGCAGGCATCTCATCATCCATGATGGATTCCCGCTCCACAATCGATGCCAGGGTTACAGCTTCATTCAACGATAATCCCCTTTTTTCAAACTCCGTTCCCAAACGGGAAACCACCTCCATGTTGAAGCGATCCACCATCAGCCTTAAAATCGCTTCCGCAGTCAGCTTGCGTTTAAATGTATATTCTCCAGGATATAGAAACCCTTCCAGGTTGGAAATACCAGCCAGATTCCCTTGCAGCAGGTCAGTTGGGGGATTTCGGACAAGCCTTAGAA
>CALMHE010000337.1 GCA_937863865.1 uncultured Anaerolineaceae bacterium
TGCCCGAGATGAGATCCGCCAGCGCGGGATCATTTGGCTTCCAGAATGCAACCTGCACCAAACCGGTTGTATCGCGGATGATGAGAAATTGCATTTTCTTTTGATCACGCAGGGTCTGTAAAAATCCCTGGATTTTCACCTTCTGCCCGATGCACTGGCGTAAATTTTCAATCATTGTGCGTTCCATGGATGACTCCTTGCCTGATAAATTAACTCCCCCATTTTAATCCATTATCGGGTAATTGTCATTGTGACCGGAGCAGGTATTTTTACTCCGCCGGGGAGCCTGCCAGCTCATCCACAGCCTGGAAGGGTGAGAGCTTCCGGTTGACCAGCCGGTCCAGCACATCCTTATAGAAATCCTCCGGCAAACCGCCCCGCCAACGATCCACCAGGACCGCCTGGATCATGTTGTTCAACTCCGCCTCCAGACGCTCACAATCCCGTTGGTGCCATAATCCGGACGACCGCAGGTACAACCCATGTTGATGGATCGCCTGCACCACTTCGGGGATTCCCGTACCATCAATGGAAATTGCCCGCAGAATCGGGGGCATCCAACATGCCGGCTCATCCTCCGGTACGCCGCCCATGTTCCGCAGCGGTTCCGGACGGGACAGCTCCAGCATTGCCCGCAGAGCCCGCTCGGTATGTTCCACACCAATTTTATCCGCCTTGTTGACCACCAGAACATCGGCTATTTCCAGGATTCCCGCTTTGATCGCCTGAATGTCATCACCCATGCCGGGGGCTTCCACCACGATGGTGGTATGTGCCAGGCGGGCAATATCCACCTCGGATTGACCCGCCCCCACTGTTTCAATGAATATCATGTCGTAACCGGCAGCATCCAGGACCTGCACCACTGCAGCAGTGCTGGCAGACAGCCCGCCCAGAGTCCCGCGGGATGCCATGGAACGGATGAAGACACCAGGGTCACCCGCCAGGTCGCGCATGCGCACCCGGTCTCCCAGAACTGCCCCGCCGGTGAATGGGCTGGACGGATCCACCGCCACGACACCCACCCGGATTGGCTCGCTGCCATCCAGGGGGTGGCGGCAGGCATGCGCCAGCTGGTTCACCAGCGATGATTTTCCGGCACCCGGCGAACCGGTAATGCCAACCAGGTGCGCCCTGCCGGTATGCGAAAACAGCCGGTCCAGTGCCCGCCGACCTTCAAGGGTATGATTTTCAACCTGCGTGATCAGGCGCGCCAGCGCCAGCCGCTCGCCTTTCAGGACTGATTCAACCAGATCCACTGGAATCACACGTTCAGGCAGTCCGCACCGTTACAGCCTGGCGCAGATCCTCCACCACATCAACGGTGGATGTGCCGGGTCCATAAACTGCATGGACGCCCTTTGCCAGCAGGACGGGCACGTCTTCTTCGGGGATGATGCCGCCAACGAAAACCAGCACGTCAGCCTGACCATTGGCGCGGATCAGTTCAATCACCCGGGGGACCAGCGCCATGTGGGCTCCGGAGAGGATGGACAGACCCACAGCATCCACATCCTCCTGGAGGGCAGCTTCGGCGATCATTTCCGGTGTTTGCCGCAGCCCGGTGTAAATGACCTCCATCCCGGCATCCCGCAGCGCCCGGGTGATCACTTTGGCGCCGCGGTCATGACCGTCAAGACCGGGTTTGGCAATCAAAACACGAATTTTTCGATCCATGCAAAACTCCTGTAATTTTTTCAACCTTCGTTTTCCATTATACCGCGAACAATCCCCGCCAAATGTCCCCTTCGCGGTGGAGAAAGTTCCATTTTTTCCATCCTTTTCACTTGACTTCAAATCCAACCCGGGCTAGAATTCAGTTAACTGAATATGTCTCCTGGGCGCCGCTCCCCCCGGATGGGGAGGCTTCTCCCGCAGAATGAGAAGGCGAAACCGGTGCAAGTCCGGTGCTGTCGCGCAACTGTAAGAGCATTCGCTCAAGCCAGGTCGCCCGTCCAGCAGACTCGTTCCACAACCTCGCGGTAAGGAGGTGGAGACTCCAGAAATTTCATCTGCATCTCCCTGTCCACGTGGACAGGTTTTTTTGTTAAGGACGTTTCGATAATTAATCATTAAATTGGATCAAAGGAAATGAAACGAATTCTTTTTGTCATACTGACCCTCTCCCTCATCCTGGCGGCATGCACTCCGACCGTCTCGACCCCCACCGGGCAGACATTCACTGATGGTCTGGGACGCACGATCACCCTCACCGGAACCCCGGAACGAATCATCTCGTTGGCGCCTTCCAACACTGAAATTCTGTATGCCATCGGCGCCGGTGACCAGGTTGTAGGGCGGGATGAATTTTCCAATTATCCTGAAGAAGCCCTTGCAGTGCCCACCGTGGGCGGTTCGATGGGCGACTTTAATTTGGAAACCATTGTAAGCCTCAAGCCGGATCTCGTCCTGGCAGCATCCATCAACACACCCGAACAAGTGAAAGCACTGGAAGACCTGGGATTGACCGTTTACACACTGACCAACCCGGCGGATATGGACGGCATGTACGCTAATTTATTGACCGTGGGCAGCCTGGCTGGAAAGTCCCGGGAAGCCGCCGAACTGGTGGAGAAACTCCAGGGGCGCGTGAAAGCTGTTCAGGATAAAATTTTGCCATTAAGTTACGCGCCGCTGGTCTTTTATGAACTGGATGGTTCCGATCCCGCCAAACCTTGGACGATGGGTCCCAACACCTTTCTCAGCAAGTTGATCCGCATGGCGGGCGGCTTCAACCTGGGCGATTCCTTGAGCAGCGAATGGGGACAGTTCAGCCAGGAGGAACTAATTAAAACCAATCCCCAAATCATCCTGCTGGGTGACTCCAATTATGGGGTGACGCCCGAACAGGTGGCGGCGCGCCCCGGCTGGGATGCCCTCACCGCCGTCCAGGAGAACCAGGTGTATCCCTTTAACGATGACCTGGTATCCAGACCGGGTCCCCGCATGGTGGATGGTCTGGAAGCGCTGGCTCGTCTGCTCCATCCCGGTATTTGGGATTAACTCAAAAATGAAAACGACCGCCCGTCCATTTTGGATTTTGCTGGGGATTCTGCTGGCTGCGTTGCTGCTCAGCGTTGGTGTTGGAAGGGTATCCGTGGCACCTGCTGAGTGGCGCGCCCTGCTGGCAGCCATCATGGACGGGACGGTATTCACCAATCCACAGACCGCACCCCTGGCGTCCATCCTGTTCAACCTGCGCCTGCCGCGAACCGCATTGGTGGCACTGGCAGGGGCGGCACTGGCGGGCAGCGGAGCTGCATACCAGGGCTTGTTCCGCAATCCCCTGGCTGATCCCTATCTGATCGGTGTGGCTTCAGGCGCCGGGCTGGGGGCAGTCCTGGCAATGAGCATCCAGTTTCCCTACACCCTCGGGGGCATGCTCGCCACTCCGGCGGCAGCCTTCCTGGGGGCTTTGATCTCTGTGGTGCTGGTCATGCGGCTGGGACGCAGCGGCAAGAGGTTTGCCGCCCCCAATCTCATCTTGGCAGGTGTGGCGGTTTCAGCATTTGCCAGCTCATTGACATCCTTCCTGATGCTGCGCGCCACCGGTGAATTGCGGCGGGCGTTGGTCTGGCTGCTGGGCGGTTCCACCCTCAGTGGATGGCTGCCCGTCCTGGCAGCACTTCCCTACATCCTCCCGGGTCTGGGCATACTCATCTCGATGGGGCACGGGTTAAATGTTTTACAGTTTGGCAATGAACAGGCGCAACAGCTTGGTCTGCCGGTGGGACGTGTCCGCAGCCTGGTGATTGCAGCTGCCACGCTGGCAACCGCCGCGGCGGTCGCCTTCACCGGTGTGATTGGATTTGTCGGCTTGATTATGCCACATTTGGTACGGCTGCTTTGGGGCAGTGATTACCGGCGTCTGATCCCCCTGTCGATTCTGGGCGGGGCGGCTTTGCTGCTGGTGGCTGATGTTGCGGCACGCGTGGTGCTGGCACCCCAGGAATTGCCGGTCGGCATCATCACTGCCCTGCTGGGTGCCCCGTTCTTTCTTTGGGTGCTGCGCCGCTCCCAGGCTGCGGGATCGGCATGAAAAATCATCAATCCACATCCATGGGAGGTCGCATGCTTCTTGAGATCAATCAATTGGTCGTGAACTACGGCAGCCGGCTTGTCCTGAACGGATTCTCACTGGAACTTTCAGCAGGTGAAATTCTGGGAGTGATTGGACCCAACGGAGCGGGCAAATCAACCCTGGTGCGCGCCATCAGTGGTGTGATACCCACCAATTCGGGTGAAATTCGATGGAATGGCGCCGATCTGGCAGGTTTTCCACCAGCAGCCAGGGCGCGCTGCATGGCGGGGAACAGCTCGTCGCCGCCTTGCAGCAGTTCGCCCTACACGCGCCAGACCTGGTGATCCTGGATTGGATGCTTCCTGAGAGCGCCGGGGGATCGCGACTCGATGGCCTGGAGGTGTTGCGCCGCTTGCGCTCCTCCTCCGCAACACC
>CALMHE010000338.1 GCA_937863865.1 uncultured Anaerolineaceae bacterium
CACGGATCCCCCGTAAAACCAGGCGGGCATCATCAGTCCGGGCATCAAAGAAACGGTAGCCACCTGCCAGATTTTGACGGCTCAAGTCCGGGCAATAGTCCAGTACTTCGCGCAAGGTGTGATGTTGATGATTCCAGTGCATTGCCAGCGTATCATAAATCATCAAACCCAATCCATACAGCCAGCCCGGAGGACGATCACCCTTGTAACTGACCAGCAGGAATTCCAAAGGATCGACCAGACCCTGTCCCTCACGAAGCAGGCGCTGTCTTTCCCGTACCGATTGCATCGTTAATTTAATTTGCCCTGTCGCCAGGTAGCGCAATCCACCATGCACCATTTTGGAGGAACGGCTGGAAGTGCCCGAAGAGTAATCATGCCCTTCCACCAATAAGGCTTTCATCCCCAAGCGGGCTGCCTCCCGCAGGATGCCTGCACCCACCACTCCTCCTCCGACAATCAGCACATCCCAGGGACCAATCATTTCGCCCCATAATGTATTGCGATCCATCAATGAATTCATCCTCCACTCCTCGCCAATGATTATGATTCCGTAGAGTTCCTGTATAGTTGCTTCCAGCGTTCCCGGCTTTCACGCATCGTGTGGCGGACAAGTTCCTCGGCAGCCGCACTGTCACCACGACGGGCGTCACCCAGCAGGTCGCCATAAAATGCGTGCGAATGAGCTCTGTTTTCAATATTGGAAAAATAACGCGCCCCCAAAGTCCCATATAAATCCATGAAGCTGTTGTAGATTAATGTAAACACAGGGTTGCGTGAGAGAAGAGTCATCTCGTATTGCAGGCACCAATCCGCTTTTGTGTACGTTTCAGCATCATCCGAAAGGACAGGGTAAGGCAACAAAAGCGCAATAACCTCCTGCTGATTGAATTCAATGGCTTTCCGAGTATATGCCGGGGCTAATAGTTCCCTCACCTCCAGCATATAATCGGTGAAATCAGGGGACAGCTGGCTGCCGGATTGTGCAAGGGCTGCCAGGACCATCAGGTTTCCTTCCCTCCAGTAATCCCTCACGCGGGTGGGCTTCCCATGATGGATCTCAAGCCAGCCGGCAGAATCCAGGCGGGACAATACTTCGCGCAGTGTGGGGCGCGTCACACCCAGCCGGACAGCCAGTTCGCGCTCTGCCGGCAGCGTGGAGTTAATTGGAAAGGTGCCATCAAGTATGGCAGCAATCAGGCGGGATTCACAAAGATGAGCCGGTTTAAGGGGGGGATTCCACTCGTTCATCGGATCTCCTACTGGTATGAGGTCTGACCAGTTATAGTATAAGGATACCCGCACTCAAAGTCAAGAGGAAATGAGTAAATTATTTATATTTCTATTTATCCAGCCAATGCACATAAAAACACATGCAGCGCCCTGGCTGCCATCACAAGCCGGTCAGGGTCCACTTTGTCCGGGCTGTCCTGGGGGGTATGGGTAATGGCTGCCATCAAGCTTCCCAAATCCCGGGATGTGAATGCCATTGCCGGTCGTCCCTGCTGGAAGAACATCATGTGATCACTCTGGTACCACTGTTCTCCTTCCACCATGCCAGGCTGGGCGGATAACACCTTACGCCCCAAAGCCATTAAATCATCCGGGCAGCCATAGAAGGAAAATGCCGTATCCATGCCCCTGCCGCCCAATCCATCCAGGTTGATTGCCAGGGATATTTGTTCCATCCTTGCAGCATTCTTTTCCAGGTAGACAACCTCACCCCGAGCCTGGTAGTGGTCCTCACCGTTCAAGGAGACGATATCAATCCCCAACCGAATGGGATGATCCTGTAGAATGGCTCCCAACAACATAAGGGTGATGATACCGGCGGCATTATCCAATGCACCTGGCGATCCGGGTTTGGCATCCATGTGGGCTGTCAACACCACCCGGGGCTGAATATCCGGGTGAAGATGGGCGACACTGTTCCAGCCGTGGGAGGGAATCCTTCGGCATGAAGATTCCAATGATGCGGATTTTCCAACCAGATCCGCCATTCGCAACCCCTCCTCCTCCGTCAAATAGACCGATGGAATGTTAAAATTACCATCCTCGATCATCGGGAAGGGGTACATTCCCCCGACCAGCTCGGGATTTCGTCCGGTAGCCGTGAGGATGGCAGCCGGCTTCTTCAATTCCAGTAATTCGAATATCCGGCGGTGTTCATCCGGGAAATAGAACGGGTAGTTTGTCGGCATGAGTTGTGAAGCAGCAATCTCCCCCCGCAGGAGCAATAATTTCCCCGCGGCATCAATTGCTTCCAGCTCCTCCACGGTGGTCGCTGCTGCCAGCAGAGCGGTCACCTGGCAGCACAGTGAGTGCGGGCTGGGGATTATCGCAAATCCCGCTCCCTCAATGCACAGACTTGCACCAATCCCCTCCCAATCCTGGCAGTCAAACTCCTGCTTTTCCACCTGAAAGCCACGTTCCGCCATCCAGGAATCAAAGATGGCTGCCGCCTGCCGGTTGCCCTCACTGCCCAGCCGCCGGGTAGGGATGACGGTGCAAAAATGGTGTAGAAATTCCTGTGCATTTTTTCCCAAATCCAAATATTTCATCGGTTTCCTCCCAGGGTATCCTTCCATAAAAAATTCAATTCATATACAGATTTTAATTTACTTTCATCAAACATCACGCAAAATGGAAAGTAAATTGATGGATCATAATCCAGGTGAAGAATCTCCACGCATCATTCCATGGCGTCCCTGCATGGCAGGCAGATCAGATTTGTTGAATTTTCTCTGGATCCAAACCCGGCAGTCAATTCCAAGCCTTCTCCATTTTTCCGGTTTTTGTGCGTCGGATAAATCCACTCGTCAGCCGCTCAAGCGTTTTCCTGCCACCCTGACCAGCCAAGCCAGCCAGGCTCCCAATCCGGCAAGGAGCAAGCCCACTACAATAACCATCAATCCGAACAACAGGACCTCGTAAATCACCTCCCCCAGCTCGTCACTACGCACACCAATCCGCTCCAATATGGGAAAGACCTCGGCTGAGTTACCGTCTATAATGCAGTACAGACAAAACTCCATCCCTTTGTCCAAGTCGATAGGGCTTTGCAGGCTGATCCTGGCCATCCTGCCCAAGACCGGCAGAGTCTGCCTGTGAACGATGACTTCAAAATTGGGCCCTAAAAACACATCCAACTGGACCAGGGCGATTTCTTCTTCGGAATCCTCGTCATAACGGAGAGCGTGCATTACAAAAAAGTAGTAGTCCTCATAATTATCCAGCTTAGCGCGGGGACTGTAAGTC
>CALMHE010000339.1 GCA_937863865.1 uncultured Anaerolineaceae bacterium
GGGCATTGGAGCGCCCGGCGATGGTGACATATACCACGGATCTGCCGCCAGCCTCATATTCCGAGAGGATGGCGAGGGCGTGTTCGGGTGTCTTGTGTGCTGAGGCAACCCGCAGCACACTCTCCAAACCCAGTTCAGAGGCGGCGTCAGCCACCTTGCGGGCATGGGCTTCATCCACCCGCGAACCCATCAGGATGACAAGAAGGGGAGTGTTCACAGGATTCCTTCCTTTTCCAAATTGGTGAGCAATCGAGGTGTGACCGGGTATGGACCGGGTAAAAATTCCTGCCCGGTCAGGGATTCGTATATCTGGATGTAACGCCTGCTGACTGCCACCCACAGGTCATCCGGCATGGCGGGGGCGGCACCATCACCCCGGTAACCCTCCCGGGCATAGGCGATGCGGATGAATTCCTTGTCGAAATTCTCAGGTTCCTCTTCTGCAGAGAGGAGGGTTGTGTAGGTATCCGCCTTCCAAAAGCGCGAGGAATCCGGCGTGTGGACCTCATCGATAAGCATTACCTGCCCTTCGGGGGAAAAACCAAACTCATACTTGGTGTCCACCAGGATTAAACCTGCCCGGCTCGCCACCTGTTGACCGCGCTTGAATAAAGCCAAAGCTGCCGTCGACACCATATCCCAGGTGTCGCCATCCAGATAACCCTGCTCCACCACCTGCCGGCAGGTCAGGCGTTCATCATGCCCGGTGATGCCCCCCTTGGTGGTGGGTGTGATGATGGGTTCCAGCAATGGTTCGTTTTTATGGAGACCTTCCGGGAAGGTGTAGCCGTAAATCTCGCGCTCTCCGATTGAGTAGCGGTACCACAACGCCGTGGATGTGACGCCCGTGATATAACCGCGTACGATGACCTCGATTGGGAAAGGTCCGGCATCCACCGCCAGCAGGGCATTTGGATCCGGCAGGCTGACCAGGTGATTGTTAATGATATCCCTGGTTTGTGTAAACCACCAGGCGGAAAGCTGATTGAGCACCTGTCCTTTAAAAGGCACGGCAGCCAGCACCCGGTCGAAGGCTGAAAGACGGTCAGTCGTCACCAGCAGGCGGCGATTATCCGGCAGGGGATAACTCTCGCGCACCTTGCCGCTGATTCTACCTGGCAACGGGATGGCAACATCCGTAAACGCTTCTTTTAGCAATGGAATGATTTGTTCTTCGGGTATCACCGGGCTCCCTGTCTGACCTTAAAATTGACTTGCGTATTTAACCCCGTTGCGGAAGAGCTCCAGGGCATTGCCAATTGCACAACCGGCAGTCCATTGGGGATGCTGCCAGGAGTAAATATGATTTTCAGGATGGGGCATCAAGCCCAGCACGTTGCCAGCCGGATTGCAGATCCCGGCAATATCCCCGATGGATCCATTGGGATTTTGAGGATACATGCCTTCAGCCGGACTGCCATCCGGATGGGAATAAATTAACGCCACCTGGTCGGAATGGATGAATTTCTCCATATCAGCCGGGTCATCCAGTTGAAAATTGCCCTCTCCATGTGCCACCGGGCAGGCGATCGGCATCATCTGGTCACGCGTCCAGATGCATGTCCGGGAATGGGGCTGCAGAGTTACCCAGCGGCATTCAAAATGACCGCACTGGTTATAAGTCAGGGTGGCTTTGAATTTGTTCCCGGGCTGGGCACAACCCGGCAGCAACCCCGCTTTTACCAGAGCTTGGAAGCCGTTGCAGATGCCGATTGCCGGTTTGCCGCTTTCGATAAATTCACGGATGGAACCGGCAAAATCATGTTGCAGTTCCAGCGACAGTAATTTCCCGGCGCCGAGGGCGTCTGCATAGGAAAACCCTCCCGGCAGGACCAGCATCTGGTAATTCTGCCAGCGGCGTTCACCGGCGCGCAGCTGGTTCAGGTGGACCACCTCGGGGATTGCACCCGCCAGTTCCCATGCGCGGGCGACATCCAGGTCGCGGTT
>CALMHE010000340.1 GCA_937863865.1 uncultured Anaerolineaceae bacterium
CACCAGGAAATAGAATAATCAGGCTTCCAACAGTCATAATTAATATTCTTCAGCCTGGTCGAGTGTCCGGTTTAATATTTTAACAGCTCGGCAGGGGAAGAACATTCAACGATTTCATTCATCAACATTTGCGAGCCTGCCAACAACTTGTTATTTCTATTATTTCGCGCCTTTTCTAACATCAAAGAGGCTTCTATGGTAATTTCCCGTTGAATCTCAAGCATGATATCGGGTTGTGAGAAGATCGGCATGGAGTTTTGCATGAGTTTGGTAAATAATCCAGCCAGGTCGGGAGATGCCAAATAATGTGTCACCCATAACATGGCGAAATCTACAGCTGGGCTGTCGATATGGACCATTTCCAAGTCAACCAATGCCAGGTCATTGTGTTCATAGTCTAATAAAATATTCCCCCCGTGCAAATTTCCATGAACAAGATATTTTAATCGGTGGGGATTTGCTGGTCTTCGGACAATCGATATGAATCGTTTCAAAAAAGACGTTTGGGGAAAAATTTTTCCCCTTGCGGCTAAAGACAATGCTTTAAAGGTTCTGACGGGTTGATATAGGTTGTTCCATAAACCGAATGGATGTGTTGAAATGGAAATGGATAACAGACCTTGCAATGCTGAAGCCCCCATGAGGATTGCCTTTTCGACCTTTTCCGGATGGTACAAACCGATCATTTGCATTTCACCTGGATAGTGTTTGGAAATAACCTGAATACCGGATAATGAAAACGAAACATTTACCACCGGAGTTGATATATGGAATCCATTTACGAATTCTGGCAGTTCTTTTTGAAGATAACGGGATGTTGATGCTTCTCTAATCAATTGCCAGCATCGTGGATTGATGTATTTACGTTTCCTGGTGAAAAAATCCGTTTCCTGCATTGCTTATCTGATATTATATTATCCTGTGACCAAATTAGAAAAACAATCATATTGAAGTGAAACGAAGGTGAGAAGAATTAAAGGCTGAATGGGTAGGTATAAAATAATCATACGGAATGCATGATACCACTCTCATTGGTAGTACAAGCCCAATAAGTCTTCAGTAGAAAACTTTTTGGCGACAATTTTTCCAATCCATGAAGGAAAGTAATAACTTTCTTCGATAGCTTTCGATAAAGGAGTGTCGAGAACAGAAAAGCGGATTCGGATCTGACAGGTATAAGACCAGAATCAATAATAATATTTTTGATATTATTCGGGGTATACACATGAATCCCGGTTGTTGATTCGGAATTTCTGGCACGAGGACTCCAGGAACGAGTATCAAAAATTATGATTCCATTGGGCTTTAGAATGGATCCAAGTTCATTAAATATTAACCGGGTTTTCGATAGTGGCATGTGCTGAAGGAGCCGAATCATCAGGATGACATCAAAATATTGACTGCGCAATGGAAGATGATTGACATCACAAACAATGAAATTTGCAGAACTGGTGTTCGACCTGGTTTTTTCAAGCATTCTAACTGAGATATCTGCGCCGGTCACTTGATATCCATGGTTTGAAAATTGTTCTAAAAAAACACCGGTACCGCATGGAATATCCAATAAAGTACCTGATGTGCGTTCTCCCAGCAACCCATTGATGATGGATAATTCCCGTTCGAAAACGTATTTTCCACCTTCACCTCCAAAATGGCGGTCATTGTAATGTTCCACTATGTCATTACTGATATATGCTTTTTTAATTGGCATTGTGATTGGAACCTAAAAAAATCTTCGAATTACTGTTCTTTAACAATATGGAAAATCAAAGATAATTATTATCAACCCACTTCCATTATATCGGATAATTAATAAATGTCAGATTATTAAAGCAGTATAAAGCCCCGCAAAAGATAAGTGAGCAAATGAATGTTATATTTAACAAATTCTAATGTGTGCTAAAAATGGCGAATCAAAGAAGAAAAATGGTATTTTTTCATCATCCCTTATGATATAAATCCCAAAATCGCTTGGTCTCCTCAATCATCATCTGGCGGATGGCTTCGGGAGCCATTACTTCAACATCAGCCCCCCATCCACGGATCCAGGGCATCATTTCCTGGGGTTCAGCAATCCACGCCCTCCAAAGCAGGCTGCCATCTTCCAATTCACCTATTTTCTCAGATTGATGCCATTGGGTTTCCTTCACTCGACCGGATACTCGCGGTGTGAATTTTAAAACGATTTCAATTGGTTTCCCTTCGGTATACCAGATTCCCCAGGCATTCGCCAGTAATATTTCGGGGTTAAAATCGGTTGGTATTTCATATGGATCCCGTAAAATAACCGCCTTTCGAATACGTTCTATTTTATAGGTACGGATTGCATTCTGGGGTTCACTATAACCAATTGTATAAGTGGATTGTCCAATAGCATAAGGTTCCAAAAAATAAGGGGAAAAGATATAAACCTTGACTTCCTCTGAAGCATCGGATTGGTACCATAGTTGGATTTTTACCTGCTGAGCCCAAGCCAGGGTTATTTTTTCCAATGAATTCAAATAACCGGAATCCATGTTCCGGGAGCTGCTTTCCATAGCATCGGCTGATTGAAGGAGGTGGATGGATATTCGAGGGGCAAGGCTTTCCATTGAAAATCCCAACTTTCGTAGTGCCGATGCCGCGTGTGGATTTTGCCGATCCAGGCAGGTGGCAATCAACCTTGCTGCCAGGTGATGGCAAGAGCTTCATGTAAACTAAATCGCACATTGACCAGGTATGCCTCCCGGTCAATAAAATATCGGTTTCCTTCCTGGTAGATTGGGGCGCTGATATTCACAAGGTTGCGCATGATGGTGGAACGATGCACCCCAAGCCGTTTTGCCATTTCGGATTGGTTCAACCCTTCCGGATGAGCCAGAAGTAAAGTTTCTATTTGTATCAGTCGTTCGGCTTTTGATTGTGAGTTGATTGACATAAATCCTCCCTTGTCATGTTAAAAATTATATCATAAATTTGTTATTGTTAATTCATACTAATCCTCTCGATTGAGGGGGGAGGAGCGCCGGGATTGCATGCTTTATCATCGGTATAAGAAGAAAAATCCATTAATACGAAATTAGTAAAAAAAATTATTCACTTAATCTGAGTTGCGTAATGATAAAAAAGATGCAACAATACTCTTGATATTTACAGGATATATGCTAAAATAATTTTGCAGTCTGTCTGGGTGCCCCCCTCACCCCGGCGGGTTGCATTTTATTTACTGGAAATAAAACCATTTTTTCTTAAAAATGTGGGTTTCCACAATTCGGAATTTGAGTTAATGAGTTATTGGTATAAATATGATGGAAAACGATTGATTAAAAAATACCGCACGGTGGGATTCTCACCGTGCGGTATCCTGCACCAGGCTGGGTTGTTGTGCGGGTTAATGGTTCTGTAATGATCTGCTACGTTTTACATTTTTCTGGAATGAAACTACGATGTTCTGCGATGATGGTATGATGAACATGAGTGGGGCAATGGTGAGCTTTAGTGATCAGCCTGGACTGCTGCTACAAGTTTTTGGATGGCAAATAAATCGCCCTTTGCCCAGGGGCGGTCCAGCCACTTAATCAATTGTTCTTGCGAATCACCAATAATATACGCATGAGCCAGGAAGTGTGACCAGGCGGCTGTGGGATCGATAAAGGATGTTTCATAAATTTCGCCATTAATTCCAGCCCGCGTCAAGTACCACCAAGGATAATTATTGCCTGACTCTCTTTCCAATAGATATGTTTCTGCCTGCCCGTTTAATTGTTCACGAAGGTATAATCCAATTTCAGGTACCAGACCGTAAAAGACAGGCGCGGTTAACCCAGTCGCCCGGTTGGGAGGTGAGGGGCGTAGATCAGGATAATTTGACACTGATCTGGCGGTAAATGTTCCAAAGTTGAGTCCATTCTGCATCCCGCTGAGAGCAGCCGATACGCCATTATTGTAATCGTTTGTATAACCAAAGTGAGCTGCCATTCGGGCATATCCAATCGCCCCGGCGATATCAGCGTAATAATATTGGGTATTTTTCCTTTCATTAAACAGTGATGTGATTTCATTCCAGTGAGTTTGGGCGTATGACCAATCCCCGGAGTTTTTCGACCACAACCATAACCCATACAAAGTTCCCAGGTTGCGACCTGGAGGAGGCCAATTATTTAAAGAGTCCCGATATGGAACATTGTATAATTCCCGCTGCACCCCTTGTTTCAACCAGGTCATGCCGCTCCAGGGCAGGTTTTGCAGAGGGGGATAACGAACCCATTCCGCTGCCAGATATTCGCGGGCAGCCTGCTGCTCCTCTGCAGTCAGGTATGGATACGCCATTGCAAGGGTGTAGAGAAGTTCACCCGGATCGAACCAGTATGCGTTTCCAGTGTGGTATTGGGTAATTTCAGGAAGTCCTGATTTTCCATCCGTATTGTACGGCCAGAGTTGGGATTCGGTAAATCCACGGTGCAGGAACATGGGTGTCATGTGGTCGCCGGATTGGATGATCGAATCGACCAGGTCTTGAATTTGTTGAACCTGCTCGGAAGGCGGATTGGAATTTGGTTCCGTCAGGTCGAGAGTAATGTATTCAGAGAGTGATCGTTGGGGCACCGTTTCTTGTGGTGTTTCCGGAAGAGGTGGTTCATCGGAGTTGTCACCTTTACCAAACCAGATATATGGTGCCGGGCATGAGTCGCCTGATTGATGTGAAATTCCTGCCAAACCGGCTTCAATCACACGCCAGTAAAGCATATTATTGGCAATTACCACCCCTCCACGCATCCGACCCTCTGTAACCCGTGGTTGAGGAAATGGGTAGGAAGAAAAGAAGGGATTATTTGTACCTGGACTGCATTCTTCATGACATTCAGGCCAATCCTTTGCTACTGCTCCCACATGGATTAAGTTTCCGTTGGCTGTGTTGATACCACCTAAACGTTCCCAATTGTCAACGTATAAGATATTTCCCCCCATGGAAAGGATGGAGGGCTCATCAGAAGTCATTCGAAATTCCGGTGAACCGGAGAGCCATCTGCTGGAATGTAATCCGGTAATATCTAAATTGGTCAGGTTTAAGGATCCCAATTCGGCATCGTATCGCGTGGTAACGTGAGTAGTTCCACTATCATTCTGAATGCCATGCCGGGCGCGATAGGTTACAAAAATGCCCCGGCTGGAAACAACCGGTGTATTGGGAATATCATTGGATCCAAATGTGTATAAAACTGGAACCGTTCCCAGGGATTGACCTGTATTTCCATCGAGGACGAAAAATGTCTGCTTGGAAGGTTCCTGGTTGAGGTAAGAAAGAATTCGGGTGCGAACACCTGCCCAATCCACGCCCCAGTCAGGATTCAAAGGCTGGAATGTACCGCCATTGTATGTTCCGTCCAATACCTTGTCACCATCATCACTTAGCAGGGAGTGGAAATAATAGTTAGGCTGCGATCGGAACATCACCCTGGTTCCACTGACAACTGGATACCGGTCAGCCAGGCTCAATCCCTGCAGGGATGTCCGCCATAGTTCTGACCCATTACTGGCACGAATCGCGATGGCTTCAATTGCTTCGGTTCCAAGGTAAATGGTCTGGGCATCCTCACTCAAGGCGGGCGAGGTCAATATGGGTGCACCAGCATGGAATTGCCATACGATGTCTCCAGTGTGTGGATCAAGGGCTGATAAATCGCCCGATGTGGATGCGATATAAACATAATTCAATCGAGGTGGAACCAGGGGAGCTGTAGCGCTGCTTCCGGTATAGATTTGCCACCGGAGAGCGCCATCATTAAAGCGAAAACCATAGGTATAGCCATCATATGAGCTGAAGATGACTGTGTTGCCTGCAATTGCTCCTGAATGACGGATGGGACCATCAGTCTGATATTCCCATATGGGTGCGCCTGTGTTTGCATTTCGAGCGTAAATAATTCCATTCATCGATCCAATGTACAGAATTCCATTTGCCACCACTGGCTGAGCGCGTGAGGCAATTGGAGCTTCGTACCATTTCCAGGTGTAACAATATGGT
>CALMHE010000341.1 GCA_937863865.1 uncultured Anaerolineaceae bacterium
CCCTCGTCCCCTCGGCGGCGAGGAAGTTGCGGGCCACCTCGCGGTCCTTCTTCGCATCGGCCGGAGGCCCGGTGAAGACCGTCACGACCTTTCCCAGGCGGCAAAGGGCCAGAACGGTTGTACAGTCGTCGCCGGCCGTGCCGCTGCTCAGTTGAAGGGCGCGTTGGTTGAGACGCGCGGGCAGACTATCGGGCGGCACGCCATTGGCAAGCAGGTCCGTGGCGTGCCGGTTGGCGCCCTCCAGTTTCCAGCCTCCTCGTGTGCTGCCTCCAAGACCGGCCTGGGTGATACCGTCGGTCATGAGCAGAATGCCCTCACCCGGCTCCAGGTGGCAGTTGGCCTCCAGGGTTAGCGCAGCGCCCAGCATTACGTTGTGCTGAGGCAGAATCGCCGTGTGGCGTCGCCCGACCAGGAGCGGACCGGGCGCCTCGTAGGACAAGACTGTCGTCTCGCCGCCGTTCAGGATTCGCGCGAGGCTGAAGGCCACGTAGGGCAGGTCGGCGTGCTTGGCGTCCTCCATGGTCTGGACGACGTGCGAGAAGGCCTCGCGCTGGGAGAAGCCCTGGCGCAGCAGTTCCAGGCCGGCCGCGGCCCGCAGGGCGGCGTGGGGATCGGGCTCGCGCAGCGCCAGGCGCATCTGCTGGCGCATGGCGGGGGTGAGGAACGCCGCCTTGGCGGGGTCCTGCTCCATCAACGCCAGGAAGGCGTCAATTTCACCCTCCAGCCCGGCGGCATCCTGGACGATGTACCAGCGGGCGGGCACGCCGGATTCCTCCAGGCGGCGCATCTTGCGGCGGATTTCGTGGCGCTGTTTCTTGTCTATCCCGGCAAGGTAGGTCTCCCAGTCGCCGGGGAGATGGATGGTGGGGGCATGGGAAATCTGCCCGGCGGCATAGCCCCAGCCCATCCTGCGGGCGGCGGATTCCAGCGCCGCGAGGGTGGGGGAATCCTCCAGCAGGTTGTACAGGTCCAGCGTCCCCCAGCCGGGGATGGCGCTGGCGAGGAAGGGCAGCAAGCCGTCCACAAAGGGCTGCAGATCCGCCGGGCTGGCAAGCAGGTCGAGGTAATCGGAGATTTCAATGCTGCCCAGCAGCATCAGGCGGGGCGGGGTGGTGGAGCGGTCGAGGAAGAGCGGGGCAATGCCTGCCAGCCTGCCATCCTGCCGGGCGGTGACGACGGCAATTTCCAGCTCCTGCCATTCGCCTCCGCCGCGGGTTTGCGTCCAGGCGGCAAGGTATTCGTGCCGTAAAAATGGCACGTGGGTGGGCGTTTCTTCCAGCAGGGCGTTCCATTCCCCCTGCAGTTCCTGCGGAAAGGTCGTGTGAAGAGTGTATTCCATGATGAGTGAAATTATACCGCGCCAGGGGGGATGGATGAAAAGAATTAAATAATGCAATCACGAAATGAGCAGTTTCATCCCCTCACTCGATCACTACCTGGCTCAAATCATCCTTGGATTCGGGATAGTGCATGTCCAGCTTCTTGAGGGCGTTCACCAGGATGGTTGAGATCGCCAGGTCCCGGTACCACTTGCGGTTGGCGGGGATGGCATACCAGGGCGCCCAGGGTGTGCTGGTCTTGTTGAGTACATCCTCGTATGCCAGCATGTACTGATCCCACAGTTTGCGCTCGTCCAGGTCGCCCAGACTGAACTTCCAGTGCTTGTCCGGCTCATCCAGGCGGGCTTGCAGGCGCTGCCTTTGCTCATCATTGCTGATATGCAGGAAAAACTTGAGGATGATGGTGCCTTCGTTCACCAGCAGGCGCTCAAACTCATTGATGTGGTCGTAGCGTTTCTTCCACACCTTTGCCGGTACCAGTTCGTGAACCCGCACCACCAGCACATCCTCGTAATGGCTGCGGTTGAAAATCACCATTTCGCCCCGACCGGGGGTCAGCTTGTGAATCCGCCACAGGTAGTCATGATCCAGCTCCTCCAGTGTGGGCACCTTGAAGCTTGCCACGCGCACCCCCTGGGGATTGACGCCTTCAAACACCCGCCGGATGACGCCATCCTTGCCGCCGGTATCCATCGCCTGCAGGACGATCAACACCTTGTGCCTGTGTTCAGCGTAGAGCAGTTCCTGCAGCTCCTCAAGCCTGTTGTTCAGCTTGAGCAGTTCCTGCTGGGCTTTATCCTTGTCGCCGTCAAAGGCGGAGCGATCCGCGGGATCGAGTTTTGCCAGTTTGATTTTTTCCTTGGATTGAACACGATAGCGTTCCATGGGCACCTCCTGTTTCCATCCATTAATTGTAGCGTCTCCTTAAAAAATCGGTTGTGACTTTTGCCCTGGGTCTGCTACAATTTCAACATGGAAACATTGAATACCCTATTCTGGAAGAATCTGGAACTGCTGGCAGACGGATCCACCCTGGTGGTGGACCGCCCGCAAGGCTCCGTCCACCCGCGCCACCCGGAATGCATCTACCCCCATGATTATGGCTACCTGGAGGAAATTCTCTCCTCGGATGGAGCGGGGTTGGATGTGTGGCTTGGCAGCCTGACCGACCGCCGTCTGACCGGCATCCTCTGCACGGTGGACATGTTAAAGCGTGATGTGGAGATCAAACTGCTGCTGGGCTGCACCCCCGCCGAGATGGATGAAATTTGCCGGCATCAGAACCAGGGCTTCATGTCGGCTGTCCTGTTGCCACGACCGGTTGAGTTGGAATGATGATGCCCGGAACCATTATTATCCTCAACGGCACCTCCAGTTCAGGCAAGACCAGCCTGGTGAAAGCCATGCAAACCCTGCTGCCGGAGCCTTATCTGGACGCCGGTATCGACCATTTCATCTGGATGCTGCCCAAACGCTACCTCGACCGCCCGTTGTGGGATGATGTGCTGGGTCTGGCAACCGGAGCTGGTGCAACCGGTCAGTTGTTGGTGACCAGCATGCATCATGCCATTGTTGAACTTTCCCGGAACGGCTGCAACGTGGTGGCTGACCACGTGCTGGTGGAACCGGCATGGGTGGCGGAGTGCGCCCGGCTGTTCCACGACCTGCCCGCCTGGCTGATCGGGGTGCGCTGTCCCCTGGCGGTGCTGGAAGAACGTGAGCGCTCCCGCAAGGACCGCACATTGGGACAGGCACGGGCGCAGGTACCTCTGGTGCATGCCCATGGCATCTATGACCTGGAGGTGGACACTTCGGTGTATTCACCGGAGGAATGCGCCCGCCGGATCCAGCTGAAGATCGAATCCGGTGACAAGCCGGCGGCATTCCACCGGTTGTGGGAATCCTTAAATACATAAGGAAGCTCTCACCTTCCTCCGGTATAATTGGTTCGTTTAGAACAACAATAAAATTTTTTGGAGGTAGTCGTGCCGCTTCAAATTGTCCTTGGAACCCAGTGGGGGGATGAAGGCAAGGGTCGTGTGGTGGATATGCTTGCCGCCCGGGCGCAGATTGTGGCGCGGTTTAACGGGGGCGATAATGCCGGTCATTCGGTGACCGTGGGGAATCAGTTATTCAAACTGCATCTCATCCCCTCCGGCATCATCCATCCGCACACGAAATCAGTGATGGGCTGCGGCATGGTCATCAATCCCCTCACTTTGAAGACCGAGGCGGAAACCCTGTGCCAGGCGGGTGTGGAGGTATCGGCGGAACGGTTGTTCATCTCACATGCCGCCCATCTCATCACACCTGCCCACCTGGCAATCGACCAGGCACTGGAGCAGGAGCGCCGCGGGGATGCCATTGGCACCACCGGACGCGGCATCGGTCCGGCATACACCGATAAAACCGCCCGGCGCGGCTTGCGCGCCGGGGATATCCTCGATTGGAAAAATTTCCAAAAATTATTGAATGATCACCTGCAAAGTGCCAGCCTGACTTTACAAAAACTATACGACCTGCCCCCGCTGGATATTCCCGCCCTGGCGGAACCCTGGCTGGAGGCTGCCGCCCTGCTAAAACCATGCATCACCGACACCGGTTTGATGCTCCACCACGCCCTGGCGGAGGGGCTGACCATTCTGGCTGAAGCCGCCCAGGGTGTGCTGCTCGACCTGGACCATGGGACCTATCCATACGTGACCAGTTCCACCACCACTGCTGCCGGAGCACTCTCCGGGCTGGGTCTGGGCATCCGCCCGGTGGAATCTGTGATCGGGGTGGCAAAAGCCTTTCAAACCCGGGTCGGTTCCGGTCCCTTCCCGACTGAACTTCACGGTGCGGCAGCCGGCAGGCTGCGCGGTACCGGCTCGCAGCCCTGGGATGAGTATGGCACCACCACCGGCAGACCCCGCCGGGTGGGCTGGCTGGATGGCGTCCTGCTGCGCTACGCCAGCCGGGTTTGCGGTTTGACTGGAATTGTCCTCACCAAGCTGGATGTCCTCACCGGCTTGCCGTCCATTCCGCTCTGCACGGCATACGCGAGCGGTGATCAAATCCTGGACGAACCTCCATTGGGTCTTTCCAGACTGGTGGAAATGCAGCCTGTATATGAAAAACAACCCGGCTGGACGGAGGATATCTCCAAAGCCCGGCGCTGGGACGATCTGCCCGCTGCAGCCCAGGCGTACATCCGCCGGGTGGAACAGATTGGCGGCGTGCCGGTACTGCAAGTTTCGGTGGGACCTGAACGCGACCAGATGGTGGTGGTTCCGGGATGAAGCATTTTTTCCTGGCGGTGCTGCTGCTTTCGGCGCTGGTCCTGAGTGGATGCACGCCTGAAACCGTCCCGCTGGAGCCGACTCCCACACCATCCCTGGAACCCACCCGCACCGCCACCATTGAGTGGTTCCCTGCCACGCCGACATCCACGCGCATCCCCACACAGGCATTCACCCCCACACCCGAACTGCCCATGGGGTTGGGCGGGGTGTTGCTGCAGGATGACTTTACCGGTGAGTCCTTCTGGCAGACGGGGGTGACCAACGCCGGTAACATCTTGTTGGGTGAGGGAACCCTGAATCTCTCGGTACAGCAGCCGCGTTCCTCCCTCACCAGCCTGCGCTCGGTGCCCGAGGTCGGGGATTTTTATCTGCAGATTACAGCATCACCCGGCTTGTGTGCCCCGGGTGATCAGTATGGGATTTATTTCCGAGCAGTCTCACCCTGGAACGGCTACCGCCTGTTGGCGGACTGTGCCGGTCAGGTAAGGCTGGAGCGCATCAAGGACAGTGCTGTCATCCTGATCCAGGACTGGACACCGCTGGTGGGCTTGCAGCCGCTGGATTTCTTCCACCTACAGCTGGGAATTTGGGCAGCGGGGACTGACATCCGCCTGTATGCCCGGGATATTTTACAATTCACAGCCCATGACCCGGTGTTCACGTCAGGCAGGGTGGGGGTATTTGCCCGGGCAGGCGGGGAAACGGGTGTGTCCGTCAGCTTTACCCATCTGGTGGTCACGGAAGTGGATCGCAGCGTCATCCCGCCCACCCCGACAGTCACACCGGCGGAGTAGGACTGGGGATTGTCAACCACAATTCAGAAGGATCAGCTTTTACCTGGAGTGATTAAAACAGGTCGGCAGGCATGCTACACCTGCTGCACGCAACCATTGCCCGGTTTTTTTGATTAAATTCCCCACCAGCTGCAGGGGCACGCACCGGGCATGCCCCTGCAAGGACCAGCTCTCTTTTTCCGGGGACTATTTTATTACGCACGGGAGCTTTAGGCAGCAGCAGGGTGTGCCATTGCCATGCGGTACGCCCGCCGATATGCGGTAACCGCCGCCGCTGACCGTCTCCTGCACCACCCAGTCACTGCCTGCCCACTGGTAGCCTGTGCCGGCCGAGACCGGGCTGCTGTGCACCAGCCCGCCCGCCAGCAACACGCACACCAGCACCGCCAATACGATGATCCAGATGCGCGGTTTCATGGCTGCTCCTTTTCCGGCGAGACGTACGGCTCGGTTCGCACGCCCTCATAACCAGCACGCGGCGCCACCACGCGGTAATCGAAGGCGCACGCTGCCGGTTTCCCGTCCAGTGTCACCCCTTTCACCGTGAAACCCGCTGGCGTTTTGGCGCTGACGTAGAGCAGCACCGGCTGGT
>CALMHE010000342.1 GCA_937863865.1 uncultured Anaerolineaceae bacterium
CAGTCAGGCAGGGCTCACCCTGTACAGGTGGTTGCCAGTGGCGTACTTCTGGAACCGTATTCCCTCACCATTGGTTTTGCACGCCGGTTTGCCACCTACAAGCGGGGCAACCTGATCCTGAGGGATTATGAACGGTTATTGAAAATTTTAAATAATCCTGGCAAACCCGTTCAAATCGTGTTTGCCGGCAAAGCCCACCCCGCTGATGAACCCGGCAAACTAATCATCCAGCAGGTGTATCGGGCGGTTAAGGACTCCCGATCCGGTGGGAGGCTGGTTTTCCTGGAAGATTATGACATGTCCATGGCACGCTTCCTCGTTCAAGGAGTGGATGTCTGGTTGAACAACCCCCGCCGTCCCAACGAAGCCTCCGGAACTTCCGGCATGAAGGCAGCCGTCAATGGCGTTTTGAATTTCTCAGTATTGGATGGCTGGTGGCGGGAAGGCTATAACGGCAACAATGGCTGGGCAATCGGCGAGGATAAGACCCTGACCACCACGGAGGAACAGGACAGCAAGGATGCTGAAAGCCTGTACAACACACTGGAGAACGAAATCATTCCTCTATATTATGATAATCGCTCCCCTGACAATATCCCCACTGGCTGGGTTTCCCGGATAAGGACATCCATCCGCACACTTGCTCCTTTGTTCTGCACCCGACGCATGGTCAAGGAATATATGCAGGAGATGTACCTGCCGGCATTGACCAATGGGAAGGAAGGTTGAGTATGCTTGAATCCATCCTTGATCCCCAAGCGTGGCTGGTTGCGCTTGGGATTTTCGCCTTGCGCGTGGGTGACATGTCCCTGGACACCGTCCGGGTGTTGTTCGTCGTGCGCGGCCGCAAAGGACTGGCATGGGTGCTGGGTTTTTTCCAATCCTTGATCTTCGTAATTGCCATCAGCTCAGTGCTGTCCAACCTGGATAATCCGCTCAACATCCTGGGATACGCCGCTGGTTTTGCCACCGGAAATGTGGTGGGAATGATATTTGAAGAAAAACTTGCCATCGGCTACATCCAATATTCCATTACCAGCCCCACACGGGGGGCAGCCATAGCCGAACAACTCCGATCCGCCGGCTTTGCCGTCACAGAACTGGCTGCCCGGGGACGGGATGGCACGGTGAACGTATTACAGGTAAATGTCCGCAGGAAGGAAACCGGCAACCTGGAGACCATCATATTGGAAGCTGATCCGTCTGCTTTTGTCACAGCTGAAGAAGTCCGACCTGTCCGCAGGGGATTCTGGCGGGCTTGATATTCATTTATCGTCCGACAAAAACAGGGCTTCGTCCATGGAAAAAGCCCTTTATTTTGATTAAGTCAGGGTTGATACCGGAAAATGATCCATCAAGACATATTGACTGTTGACAATCTGAAACAAATGGACCGGACGGATTATGTCTCCGCATTCATCCATGAAAATGGGTGAAATCAATCCCTGGATGTTTTGAATCCCCTTCAGTTATTCAGAAAAGTGATCATCCCAATAATTGGTTTCCATCAAAGCCCCTGCATCACCCCATTCCGCGCACCAATACCCAGATCAGATGGTTTACCCGGAAACTTCTCCAGCGTAACCAACCAGAATAGTCTCATTCCTTTTAATACTCCCGGCAGGAAATACAATCACCAAGCCAACCAGGATGGACGGGAGAGGGTGGATTTATTTCACCGCCTGCGTACTTTAAGCTGTAAACCGTCTGCTTCCACCACAATGACTGTTTCACCCTCCTTCACCTGTCCCTCCTCTCCTTCCACCAGTTCAGCACTCCATAACTCCCCGCCCACCCGGACCAGACCGCGTGGATTAAGTGGCGTGCGGACAACTGCTGATTTACCAACCAGGATTTGTTTGCCCATGCGGGCAGGTGCATGCAAAGCCCGGATTGCGAAGGAAACAATCACAGAAAATGAAACAGCCAGGACAATTCCTGTACCAATCACCAACGGGATTGATATGCGTGGAACTCCCGGCAGGCGTACGGAATTGAATAAGATTAATGCCCCGGCAATAAATGAACCCACTCCGGTCGCCGTCAGTGCTCCGTGGGTGGGAGCCTTTACATCCACTATAAATAATATGAATGCCAGGATGAGAAAAATAATGCCAAACCAGTTCACCGGAAGGATTCCCAATCCATAAATTGCCAGTGCAATACATACCGTGCCCAGGAAACCTGCCACCCATCCCCCCGGGCTGGATATTTCAATCAGGATCGCCTGTACCCCGATGGATAAAAGGAGAAAAACCAGGTTTGGATTGGTCAATAATTGCAGCAATTTTTCGATGAAAGATTGCTGGATGGTGATGACCTCAGCATCTGCAGTTTGTAAAACCCAGGATTCGCCGGCAACCACCACAGTCCTGCCATCCAAGGCATTCAACAATTCGTATATGTTCCTGACGATTAGGTCGATCAACCCGATATCCAATGCTTCCTGTGCCGAGACAGCTTTGGCATTCTCGATCATGTCCTCTGCAAGTGCAGTGGCTTCCGGGGGACGATCCTTTGTCAGGGAGCGTACTTGTGCCCTGTAGACCTCCTTGAGCTTGGTTTCCATGGTTTCACCCACATCCTCGCCCTCAGAACCAACCGGACTGGCTGCCCCAATGACTGTTTCCGGTGCCATGGCAGCCACGTGACTTGCCAGCGTGATGAGGGTGCCTGCACTGCCTGCCATTGCACCATTGGGGGAAACATAGACAATGATGGGTACATGACTTTCCCTGATCAGGGAGACCATTGAATCCATCAAATTGGTACTTCCACCCGGTGTATTCAACTGGATGATAATGGCTTCAGCGCCTATGTTTTCGGCACGCTCAATGCTGCGTTCCAGGTATTCCACAAGGACAGGAGTCAACGGACCCTGCATGTCCAACAGGAGGACCGTGCCATTTGTCCCATTCCCCGCCTGAACACCAACCAGAGGCATGAGCAGAACAACGAGTAACACAAGAAAAATCCAGCGGGTCTTCATTTAATATTCCTCATTCTCATTGTAATGGAAAGCTGGAAAACCTTCAATATAATATCACTCTGATAATGGTCATGAATCAAAAAACTCAGGGAATGCCTGTTGAAGCATCAGGCATCACCCGAGTTTTTTATTGGGTGAAGGAACGAAAGGGTTATTCCGCGGTCACCAATGTTCCCACCTGCTCACCCATCAATGCCTTCCGCAGGCTGTCCGGGTCGGACATATTCATGACCATGATGGGCAGCTTGTTGTCCATGCAGAGGGAGATGGCTGTGCTGTCCATCACTTCCAAGTGACGGTTCAGTACATCGATATAGGTCAGGTGATCAAACCGGACGGCTTTCGGATTGAGTTTGGGATCACTATCGTATACCCCGTCCACCTGGGTTGCCTTGATGAGGACATCAGCGCCAATTTCCATTGCCCGCAATGCAGCGGCTGTATCCGTCGAAAAGAATGGATTCCCGGTACCGCCGCCGAAGATCACCACCCGTCCCTTTTCCATGTGGCGGATTGCCCGGCGCCGGATATAAGGCTCTGCAACTGCGCGCATTTCAATGGCAGATTGAACCCGAACCAATACACCGTGACTTTCCAGAGAATCCATCAACGCCAATGCATTCATGACGGTGGCAAGCATCCCCATATAATCGGCAGTCGCCCGATCCATGCCCATATCGGCGCTGGCTTTCCCACGCCAGAGATTGCCCGCACCGATAACAATTGCAACATCCACACCCATTTCACGTACATTCTTGACCCGCAGGGCAATATCCAGCGACCGTTGAGGGTCAATCCCGAATCCCTGCGGACCGGCAAGTGATTCTCCACTCAGCTTCAGTAAAATTCGGTGGAATTTCAATCCGTCCATATCCTCTCCTTGTTTTTTAGAAAAAAGCCAACCCTGCGGTTGGCTTTTGACTCTTATTCTTCGGAGGTTTCGCCAAGTGCCCAACGGGCAAATCGTCGAATAATGACGTTTTCACCAGTTTTCATGATTGTATCATTTAACAACTGTTGAATTGTGATGCTCTCATCCCGAATGTAAGGCTGAAGAACCAGTACATTTTCAACCTTATATTTTTTGATGACACCTTCCACAATTCGGGGAAGAATGGCTTCGGGCTTGCCCTCTTCGCGCGCCTTGGCGGTCGCGATCTGGGTTTCGTAATCCAGTACTTGCTGGGGAATGTCCTCTTCTTTTATGTAGAGGGGGGAAGTTGCAGCAATTTGAAGTGCCAGTTCATGAGCGAATGTCCGGAAGGCTTCCGACCGTCCCACGAAATCAGTTTCGCAATTCACTTCAACCATCACACCCACCCTGCCGTTTCCATGCGTATACAGTTCAACAACACCTTCCGAGGCGACCCGGTTTGCGCGTTTGGCTGCTGTTGCCAATCCTTTTTCCCGCAGGATATCCACCGCTGCTTTTAAGTCACCATTTGCGGCTTCCAAGGCTTTCCGACAGTCCAGAATTCCAGCGCTGGTGGCTTCTCGAAGTTGTTTAATCATATCAGTAGTAATTTGCATCGTCCGTTCCCTTTATTGTATCTATTTTTTATTCAGCAGGTTTTTCTTCCTGATTATCTTCGGCAGTTTCCACCTCTACCTGCTCGGAAGTCTCTTCCACCTCGGGGCGATTTAGCTTGGCAAGTGTCGCTTCACCCAGTAATTGTTCTTCATCCAGAATGGATTCCTCATCCATCATGGCGCGGGTTACCATCGGTCGGCGAACTGCGATTTCACCCTCTGCAGCCATTTCTTCCAGTTCTTCATCCTTGCGGGCTGCCTTGCCTTCCAAGACGGCATCAGCAATCTTGGATACCAGCAGCTTGACCGCGCGGATTGCGTCATCATTGGAGGGAATGACATAATCGACACCGGAAGGATCGCAATTGGTGTCCACCAGTGCAACCACCGGAATTCCCTTGATATTGGCTTCATGTACGGCAGTTTCTTCACGTCCGACATCCACAATAAAGACCAGATTCGGCAGGCTGATCATCTTGCGCACACCGCTGAGCCGCAGCTCCAAACGGTTGATGTTTCGTCCAATGATCAATCCTTCTTTTTTGGTCAGCCGGTGAATTTCACCGGTATCGCGCAACTTTTCCAGCCGTTCCAATTCCTGAATACGCTGATAAATGGTAACCCAGTTGGTGATCATTCCTCCCAGCCAGCGTTCCGTCACATAAGGCATCCCGCAGCGGGTGGCTTCATCACGGATGGTTTCCTGTGCCTGGCGTTTGGTTCCCACAAACAAAATTGTGCCGCCTTCAGCAACTGTATCACGCACAACATTGTATGCAGTTGTCAGGTTCTTCACCGTCTGTTGCAAATCAATAATGTGGATTCCGTTGCGTTCGGTAAAGATGTAGGGACGCATGCGCGGATTCCATTTGTTGGTTCGGTGACCAAAGTGCACCCCGCTTTCCAGCAGGGCTTTCATTGAAATTACAGCCATTCTATTCTCCTTTTGCGTTGGTTCCTCCGCTTCCTTCATCCCGATCCCCCACTGCCACGATAGGCAGCACGCAGGGATCAGTGGGTAAGCGTGTGAGTTGTTGACTGTGTCCGGTGACACAGCGCGGCAAGTATATCATAAATATATTGGATTCGTCCAGAAATTAGCCAAACTTTCCTTCTATATATTCCTGTGTCCGCCTGTCCCTGGGTGAAAGGAAAATTTTATTTTTGGCAGCATATTCCACCATTTCACCCTGCAGGAAAAACGCCACCCAATCCGCCACCCGGGCAGCCTGTTGGATGTTATGCGGAGCGATGATGATGGTATATTCTCTTTTTAAATCCTGTAATAAATTTTCAATGCGCGCCGTCGAGATTGGATCCAATGCTGAAGTCGGCTCGTCCAGCAGGATGACCTCCGGTTCCAATGCCAGCACACGCGCCAGGCAGAGCCTTTGTTGCTGACCCCCAGAAATTGCTGTGGCAGGATCCTTCAAACGGTCATACACCTCATCCCACAAAGCTGCCAGGCGCAGGGCTTTTTCAACGGCATCATCCAGCTTTGCCTTGCTGCGGACACCCGCAACCTCCAATCCATAACTGACATTTTGATAAATGGACAACGGCAGGGGAACCGGACGGGAAAATACAATCCCCACCTTACGGCGCAATTCAACCACATCGGTTGAGGGATCCAAAATATCCTGCCCATTGATAAACACCCTGCCGCTCATCTCAACCACATCCGCAAGATCGTTCAGACGGTTTAAAACCCTCAGCAGGGTGGACTTGCCACCACCTGCCGGACCAATCACGGCAGTGATCGAATGTTCCGGGATGGTCATGGATATATCCTTCAGACTTTCTGTTCCATCCGAATATTTCAACAAGAGATGTTCAATGACAATCTTATCCATTCAAACACTCACCATTGCCGTCTTGCCCTTGCCCGCGAACGGATGATGGTTGCCACCAGGTTCATACCCAACACAAAAACCAGCAATACCAGCACAGTTCCATACTGGATCTGAACCGGCATCCCCGGCACCTGGGTGGTAATGACGAAAATATGATAGGGAAGAGCCATCGTGGCATCCAGAACGGAATGGGGTAATTGAGGCAGGAAAAAAGCGGCGCCTGTGAATAAAATCGGTGCCGTTTCTCCAGCAGCGCGCTCCAAACCCAGAATGATGCCAGTCATAATCCCCGGTAAAGCCTGTGGAAGGATAATCCGCCAGGTGGTCTGCCAGCGGGTGGCACCCAGTGAGACACTGACAAGGCGGAAGGAGGATGGAACGGATCGAAGAGCTTCCTCCGAAGTGCTGATGATTACAGGCAGTGTCATAATGGACAGGGTCAGCGAGGCAGCCAGAATGCTCGTTCCCAATTTCAAGAATACAACAAATAATCCCAGTCCAAACAAACCATAAACAACCGAAGGAATGCCCGCCAGATTGATGATGGCAAGCCGGATCAGGCGTGTCCAGCGGTTGTCGGGCGCATACTCGGCGATATAAACACCAGCTGCCACTCCCAATGGGACTGAAAATACTGCCGTGCCCAGTGTGAGGTAAAACGTGCCAATAATCGCCGGCATGATGCCGCCCTCTCGCATGCCGCCGGTAGGGGTTGCCGTCAAAAATTCCCACGAAATGGCAGGTGACCCGCGGATTGCAATGTACACCACAACCCCCAAAATGGGAAGCACCGTCAACAGGCTTACCAGGCGGAGCGCGGTAAACCCCAGGGTTTGCACCCGTTTGGGAGAGAATATTCGCCGCAGCCAATCCTGGATCATCATTCCATTCCTTTACGAAAGTAAACGCTCAGAGCGTTTCTTTGATCGCATACTGACTGAGGAAGCCACAACATTAATGACCAGGGATAAAATAAACAAAACAATTCCGATAAAAAATAAAACATGATAATGAGCAGAACCCTGAGCCACCTCACCCATTTCACTGGCTACCGTGGCGGTCATCGTCCGCACCGGCATGATGAAGGCATTAATTCCAGTTGGCAGCACCGGTGCATTCCCGGTGACCATCATGACTGCCATCGTCTCACCCAGAGCCCTGCCCACACCCAGCATGATTGCTGTAAGGATGCCGGAGCTTGCCGCCGGTACGGTTACTCCCCAGATGGTTTGCCAGTGGGTGGCACCCACCGCCAGGGCTGCATGTCGATAGGATTGCGGAACCGTGTTCAATGCGTCCTCGGCGATGGATACAATCGTGGGTACCGCAATCAAGCCCAGCATGATGGAACCGGTCAGGGCTGTTAATCCGGTTGGTAAATTTAAAAATCGCCTCAGGAATGGAACCGCAACTAAAATCCCTAAAAAGCCTAAAACAACCGAAGGTAAACCTGCCAGGACTTCCACCATCGGCTTGAGAATCTCTTTAATCCATGCAGGCGCAACCTCCGAGATATAAACAGCGGTTCCCACACCCAAAGGAATTGCCACGAGGGTGGCGCCCAGTGTTACCAGGATGGAACCCGCAATCAGCGGGATGATGCCATAATATCCCTCAATGGGATACCAACGGATTGAGAACAATTCCTTCAGTGGTACATCCACCAGGGCAGGCAGACCCTCCCTCATTAAAAACAGGAAAATCAGCGTGACCAGAAGGATGCTGGAGTAGCCTGCCGCCTTGATCAGCACATTGATGGGAGTTTCACGATCGAGCCGGGGTAATTTTAACCGCAAGGCTATTTTTCCTCCCTTATGATCGGCACAAATCCCAGGTCACTGACAATTTCCTGCCCTTCCGGTGAAAGAATCCAGTCGAGATATGATTTCAGGATATGATTGGGTTCTTTTTCCCGGGTGTAAATGTAAAGGTCGCGGGCAATGGGATATGCATTATTGTTCGCCGTTTCAACGGAGGGCAGGATATACGGCTCGCCGGCTTTTACCGCCACCGCCAGCATCTTCACATCTTTGGTTACGTAACCCAGACCATCGTACCCGATGGCGTTGGGGTTGTCACCCACTTCTGCGATGATCCCCTCCGAGGAGGGCATCAACAAGGTATCCGCCGAAAATATGGCTTTATTCTTCGGATCACCCAGCCGGATGACAACCTCCAGGAAATAAACATGAGTGCCGGAGTTGGTCTCGCGGGACAATTTTACAATCGGACGATCCTCACCACCCACCTGTGACCAGTTTGTAATTTCGCCGCGATAAATCCCTGAAATTTGTTCCAGTGTCAACTGGTTGACAGGATTTTCCGGATTGACGATTACAGCAATCGCATCCCGCGCCACCACATAC
>CALMHE010000343.1 GCA_937863865.1 uncultured Anaerolineaceae bacterium
TTAGATATGTATTCACACAATAAAAAAGGAGCTAAATCTTCATTTAGCCCCTTCCAAAAATTTTTCAAAAAAATTTTATCTTTTTAAGAGATCTCTAATTTCTCCCAATAGCGATTCTGTAGCTGTAGGTGGCACTGGAGCCGCAGCTTCTTCTTTTTTAGCTGCATTCACACCTTTTACGATCAAAAACATAACGAAGGCAACAATGATGAAATTGATGATGGACGAAATAAATTTGCCATATAAAATGGCGGATTCTGGGGTGGTTACTTTTCCATCAGCACCAACTACTGCCTCTGAAAGAACAACTTTAGCTTGAGCAAAATCTCCTAATTGGAAAATTTTACCAACCAATGGCATAAACATACCATCCACAAATGAAGAAACAATCAGTCCAAATGCAGTCGCCATCACTAGACCTACGGCGATGTCAATAAGACCTCCCTTCATGGCAAATTCCTTAAATTCCTTTAACATGTCACCAATCTCCTCTCCTGTTTTTTGATCAAGTCGGTTTGAAAGAAAAATACAACGATGGATACGCCGGGTGATTTAAACACTACCAGGGACGCAGACAAACGTCAGCAATCCCTGGAGATAATTCGCTCATGATCCATCCGTGGTCAATCCCAGAGGATGTACCCGGTCAGGGGCTGGATGCAGTGGTCTAGTAGTGAACCTTGCGCTCCAGCTTGGCAGCCTGGGCAACCCAATCCTGCACCTGCTTGAGGGTGGGCAGCTTGCGGACAAGCTTCTTTTCGGCATTGATTTCCACAATCTTGGCGTGCAGGTTTTCGGGCTTGCGCTGCGCCAGTTCCACAACGGTATCCACACCGGCTTCTTCCAGCAGGTCTGAATATTCACTGCCAACACCCTTGATTCGGTAGAGGTCTGCATGATTGACCCATTCCAGGATTAATTTATCGCTGATTCCGGTGGCTTCAGCAATTTCCTTGCGACCCTTGGGGGTGGCGCCTTTTTCCAGTAATGCCTCCACAGACCGAATGCCGGCATTCTTTAGTTTGATTGCGTAGACTTCACCAATGCCTTCCACGTCGATTATCTTGGTCATTTTATTCCTCCATGGTTTTTAAAATGGATAAGATGGACTTATTATATAAGATTTAAGGAAAAATATGCAACAAAAAAGTTAGTTAAATCGTTGAGGGGAAGCAATTGGGGTTCCCCTGTCTCCTGAAATTTTATGCCTGTTGTGAAATTGTTTCCACAGGTTCCGGGTGGACGGTTACATCCGTATCCGGTACCAGTGCCCGGATTGCTTCCTCAACCTTTTCAGTAATCCTGTGAGCGTCCTGCAGTGAACTCCCCCCATCAACGGTAATGTGGACATCCACAAACAACGATGGACCGGAATGCCTGACCCGAACATTGTGGCAATTCATCACTCCTGGAACTTCCTCCACGGTCTTCGTAATTTGTTCCGGCAGCCCCTTGGGTGCTGTATCCAGCAATCCCTGGATTGTCCGGTATCCCAATTCCATACTAACATAAATCACAATCATTGCCACACCAAGGGCGGCAATTGCATCCGCCTTGTGAAGAAAAGACAACGCAGGTACTTTATCGGCGATCAGGACAAATAACAAGCCTACAATCACAACACTGGACGACCAGATATCCGTGCTGAAGTGGAGTGCATCGGCTTCCAATGCCTGGCTGTTGTGTTTGCGTGCCGCCTTGTAAAGCACGCGCGAGCGGGAATAATCGATGATGATGGAAGTTCCCATGACTATGAACGCCCAGATGGACGCTTCGACTGTAACGGTTTTATAAAACAACCGTTGTATCGCCTCGTAAATAATCCAGACACAGGTAGCCAGAAGGAGCAATGTTTCAAATAGAGCGGAAAGGTTTTCAACCTTGCCATGCCCATAGGTATGCTCCCGATCCGCTGGTCTACCGGAATAACGGACTGCCAGCAATGTCACCAATGCTGCCACCAGGTCCAAACCGGAATGAGCCGCCTCAGCCAGGATGCCCAGGGATTGGGTCAGGATGCCGACTACGATTTTAAATGTTGTTAATGCAATGGCAGCAATCACTGAGGTGAGTGCAGCATGATTCTTTTCTCGAAACGCAAGCGAATCCTGTTCCATTTTAGTGAAAACCCCGTGCTAATTTGGGCTGCAGGCCGCCGCCAAGGATTGTATACGCGATTATACTCTTTTTTGATCAAAATTCCACCCATTATCTACGACTTCAATCGCATTAACATGCAGCCGTAGATGGGCGTTTCCTGCAAGGCAGGTTGCCTGCCAGCCAGGAGGGCTTTTACCGCCTCCATCACATAAATCCTTTCGGGGGTTCGCTTGCGAAAGGTGCGGTCATCATAAGCCCCATGATATCGAATGACACCTGCTTCATCCAGAACGAACATGGTGGGAGTGATGGTAACTCCATACATTGCAGTAACCGTCTGGCGGTTATCCAGCAGCAACAGGGGAATTCCCCTCCGGGACGAAATCCGTTGAACCAACCCACTGGATTCCTGGGCTGCAGCAATTACAACCCAGGTCATCTGATCTCCCAACTCATTTTGCATTTTGGAAAGACCCATGTCCGCCCTCTCGCAGGATTCACACTCCGCTGACCAGAATTCCAACACCACCACCCTGCCACGCCACTCCCCCAGGTTGTGTTTTCTCTTCTGCAAATCCGGAAGAGTGAAAGACGGAGCGGTCTGGTTCAGTTCAGCGGTCATGGGCTTTCATCCTCCCCCCTGTGCCACCAACTCCCGGATGCGCGGGTGACCGGCATAAAAACCGTGGTATTTTTCGGGCAGCAAGGCTGCAATCCGGCACATGATTTCGTTCGTCCAGTACTTCAGTTGGTTTTCCCGGTCATCCCGGTTGATGGGCGGGATGGAAAACATGGGTCCAAAGCGGGCGATAAATTTTGGTCGGCAAAATGTCATCAATTTCTTCATGCCATCTTCCGTGCCGGCGATACCCACTGGGACGATGGGAACTCCAGTGCGCAAGGCGACCAAAACAGTCCCGGGTTTACCCTCCAACAACACACCGGTGGTACTGCGGGTGCCTTCCGGGGCAATCCCCAGTGCCGTCCCATTTTCAAGGACTTCAGCAGCCGCACGAAATGCAGCGAAATCCGCCTTATCCCGGTCCAGCCAGATGGCTCCTGCGGTGCGGGCAAACCACGCGAAGAACGAGTACCGGCGGTATTTATCCGCCACCAATGCGGTGATATCCGTGCGGCGCTGATTGCAAAACAGGACTGGAATATCCAGCCGGCTCATATGATTGGTCGCAATAATGACTCCTCCGGTGTCAGGCAGGTGTTCCAGACCCTCAAAACGGGTAACGGTCAGGACCTTTAATAGGAAGCGGATGACTTTTTGCAGGGTTTCACGTTTCATTCTTGTTCAGACGCTGATTGCGTAACAGTTGTATCCTTTTTCTTTTTGGAATCGCGGGCAGCTTTGAATGCTTCAATTAATGCCGGAATGCCCGGGATAAGGATCATCGCAATAATGATCAGGGAGAAGTGATCTTTCACAAATTGCAGGTTGCCGAAGAAGTAACCGAGGAAGATGAACGCGGCGGTCCACATTCCTCCACCTATAATATTATACGTTATAAAGTAGCCATAACGCATCTGACCAACCCCGGCGACGAATGGGGCGAATGTCCGGATGATGGGAATAAAACGTGCCAGGAAAATGGTAATGCCGCCATGTTTGTCATAAAACTTTTTGGTTCGTTCCAAGTATTCCTTTTTAATCAGCCGGCTATTCGTTTGAAACACCTTTGGTCCGATGAAATGACCGATCCAGTAATTGACCGTATCACCCAGGAATGCCGCCAGGAAAAGCATCAGCCAGAGGAACACCACCTGGAAATGCCCCCGGGCTGCAAATGCACCGGCTGCAAAAAGGAGTGAATCACCCGGCAGGAAAGGAGTAATGACCAGTCCGGTCTCTATAAAGATCACCAACCATAAAACGGCATATGTCCAGGCACCCACTGTCTGCAGGATGAGATCGAGATATTCATCCATGTGCAGAATAAAATCAATAATATGTGAGATGATTTCCATTTTTTCCTTATTCCAGGATTGTCACAGCCGGAGGTGTGGTTAATCCGGAGTCATTGGATTTTTGAATCCCATGGTTAATGACCCATAATATCCCCAAATTAAGAGCCCAGAGGAAAACCAGGGCAAAGGGAGCATACCTGCCCAGCTGTGTCCAGGGGGAAATATTCACAAAGCCGGAAAATCCCTGTAAAATGCTGAATACATTCCAGACACCATGCATAAGAATCGCTGCCGCCAAAGCGCCCATCAGCCTGCCCGGTCGCTTTTGCGAAGCTGCCCAGCCAATCCCCCAGCCAACCAGACCCGTGGTTGTCACATGCAGAAGACCGGTTCCAATCCGTCCGAGTGCCAGAAACAGCCAGGAGACATCAGTGCTTGAGTTGACTGCGTTGAGTGTTTCCATCAGGGCAAACGCAGCTCCACACACCAAACCTGCCAGAAAACCGTCACGCGGTGTCAGATTCTTTTTCCAAAACAGGAGCACTGCGATGGGCTTCAACAATTCTTCAATCAGGGGGGTGACAAATCCCAACAGCACCAGGATGGTTGGAATTACACCCGGGCGCTGAAGCAGGTTTGTCAGAATTGATTGTAATTCCGCCGGATCACCCAATTGGTTCAATTGAATATTTAAATTCCATAATTCATGTAATAGCCCGGGTTGATTTGACAGCCATAATATCCAGACAAGAGTCAGAATCATCAGCACCAAAATTTCCACCAACAGTGTCAACGGCATGGTGAGGGTGAGGTTAAAAGCGGTTAATTTCCATGCACGCTCCGGCTTAATCGGCAGTCTGCGCGCCCCAATACCCAGAAACCAGACCAGCGGTACCAGGACAATCACAGGCATAATGAACGGCATGACCAGCATGCCTGCCCTGCCCTGGGATGCCAGGGCTGCCAGGGCAAACCAGACTGGTAGTGTCATGAGTCCGATATTCAGAAACAGGCTGGTTCTGCGGGAAAGAGTCGTATCGGCAGACTCAGGTTTTCCCATTAATCGGCGGATTGCCAGATAACCGGAAGGCAGGCAAAGGACACCGATCAAGGCTGACCCAATTGCCATGTTAAAAAATGAGCCTGGATCCCCCGTCCCCGGAGCAAAAATCAGGATTATGCCCAGGAATACAAGCAGCGCGGCGGCGGAAAGTCCAAGCAATCCACCCGCCGCGCTCAATATCAACCAACCGACCGTGCCCCAGGCAATCTTCGAACGAGGCTGCATTATTTCTTATCGATCTTGATGCTCAAAATTTTATCCGGATCCGGAAGGACACCGCCTGTTGCTGGATTACGCAACGTAAGGGACTTGACGACGTCCATTCCTGAAATCACCCGACCAAAAATTGTATAGCGCCCATCCAGGGTGGGTTGGGCAGCCAGGGTGATGAAGAATTGACTGCCATTGGTGTTGGGACCCGAATTTGCCATGCCGATCACGCCTTCATCATCAAATTTTAGATTCAGGTCAATTTCATCCTTGATCGCATAACCAGGACCTCCAATGCCGGTCCCGGTCGGGTCACCTGTCTGGGCAACAAACCCTTCCATGACACGATGGAATGGCACATTATCGTACCAACCCTGTTCAGCCAGGAAGACAAAGCTGTTCACTGTCACCGGTGCCGACTTGGGGTACAACTCCATGACAAACTCACCCTTGGTGGTTCTCACGGTAGCCTTGTAAATTTCATTCTGGTCAATGGTCATTGCAGGACACTGGGTGAATGTCCTCTCCTTCAATTCATAGACCTTGAGAACAGCTTCCAGGGTGGCATAACTAGTCGGAACCTGGTCCTCCGGTGTGAACATGAGTTTTCCATCCAGATAAATATAAACCGAAGGAGTCCCGCCCAATCCAATCCGACCGGCTTCCGTATAGGCATCCTGGATCTTCTTGACGATGGAATCACTGGTAAGGTCTTTCATGAATTGATCGACATTCAAGTCCTTGATTTTCCCAACATTTTCCTGCAGCCAGGCGGGCATGTCCGCAACGCTCAAAGCTGTCCATGCTGACCAGTTTGTAGAATCAAACAAAAAATCATGCATCTCCCAGAATTTGCCCTGCAAACCGGCAGCTTCGGTTGCCTGGGCTGCCAGTGCGGCTTTATCGTGGATGCTGTTGAGAGGGAATTGACGGAAAACAAACTGGACTTTGTCCGAATAATCTGCTTGGAACTGCGCCAACACGGGCGCAACCTGGGCACAGCCCGGTCATTGAAAATCAGAATATTCGATTAACAACATCCTGGCATCGCTCGGACCCAGCTTCCAGTCATTTGCACCGGGCAGCGGAACACCGATGGACGCCGGATCACGCGGCTCCGGGAAAACACTGAAGAGTGTGCAATCTTCAACGGAAGTGGTTGTTGTGGGCAAGACCACAGTCGTTGGCGATGGCACCACGGTGGGCTCAGGTGTGCTGGTGGGTTTGATGGTGACACAGCCCGCCAGAATCAAAGCCAATGCAACAAGAACGAGTAATGAGGCTTTACGCATTCATTTCCGCCTTTCTATTTTGAAAATTGGCTGGCATTTGCCGTTTGCAGGCGTGCCAGCACAATCGTACGAATATTCGATTGTACCATGTCTGGAGATTGATGCCCATCCACCACATGCCAGCGTTCCGGCTGTTGCCGTGCCATTTCCAGGTATCCCTGGCGCACGCGCTCGTGGAATGCCAATTCATAGGCATCCAGCCGGTTCCACTCATTCCCATTTTTTTTACGCCGGCGCAGCCCTTCTTCGGCAGAAACATCGAGCAAAATGGTCAAATCAGGTTGAAGTCCGTCAGTGGCAAATGCCAGCAACTGACGCAGGGTATCCAGGTTTACTCCATGACCATACCCCTGGTATGCCAGGGTGGAATCGCCATAGCGGTCGCTGATTACAATGGTTCCCTCAGCCAGAGCCGGGCGGATGCACTCTTCCACAAGCTGGGCTCGTGAAGCCAGGAACAACAAAATTTCCGTGCGGGGATGCATTGCGGTATTTTCCAGCTTGTTCAACACTACATCCCGGATTTGATCGCTGATGACCGTACCCCCCGGCTCCCGCGTGGGCAGAACTTTGTACCCTTTCGATTGTAAAAAATCCACCAACGGCTGAACCTGGGTGGTCTTTCCGCTTCCGTCCGGTCCTTCCAGTGTAATGAACATCCGCTTTACTCCCGGAATATCCGCACCCGGCGGTGCGGTTCCTTGCCATATGAATGCGAAACCAGCTGCGCCTGGCGCGCCATCTCATGCTGCATCCGGCGGATTGGAGCCGGCGCGGCTGGAAGGTCCGCCCAGCGCTGACCATTTAATACAGCCTGGATGGCGGATGCCGTCTGAGCGGAAACAAGATCCCATTCCAACAGGCGTCCCTCATCACCGGACAGGTTGAAGAGCTGGACAAGCATTTGCTCAACCTGGCTGATGGTATTGGCGCGCAAGACATACATGGGCATCCGGTGCGCTTCTGCTTCCTGGATGGTTTGTTCCTGGGCCCGATGGTAGGAGCGCAGCGTCATCATTACATCCGCCTCGTCCAGATTGCGCACTAAAATAACGGGCACACCCAGCCGCCGGGCAGCCTGGATGATGCGGTTGCGCGCCACTCCATAGGGATAAATCCGGATGGGCTCACGTTGAATTGCTTCGGATTCGTCCTCATCTTCATTCTGGTAACTATGGGAGCTCATGGGCACTCTTCCGGCAGGCTCCCGACCATTCCCGGCATTCCGCCGGGTTCCCTGCCCCATGGGACGGGGCGCAGGTGCTGCTGTGGGTTTTTCGGTATGAATTTTCCCATCGGGATCGCGCCAGCGAAGTTCCGGATCCAATGGGAAGCCGCGCACCAGCGCGTCCACCGCTGCCGCCACATCCGGTTGAATTGCCAGTCTGTCACGCTCCTGAATTTCTATCAAAACATCAAATGTGGGCGGTGATCGCCGCTCCAGCACGGTCTTTTGAGTGCCGCGGCGGCGTGCCTCCTCATCTGACAATGTCACCGCTTCAATCCCGCCGACCAGGTCCGAGAGTGTGGGGTTTAACAGCAGGTTTTCCAGCGTCCTGCCATGTGCCGTGGCTACCAGTTGAACACCCCGCTCGGCAATCGTCCGGGCTGCAAGTGCTTCGAGTTCCCTGCCGATCTCGTCAATGACAATCACTTCAGGGTTATGATTTTCAACCGCCTCGATCATTACCTCGTGTTGCAGGGAGGGGGTTGCCACCTGCATGCGGCGGGCTTTTCCCACCGCCGGGTGGGGTACATCACCATCACCACCAATTTCGTTGGAGGTGTCCACAATGATCACCCGTTTTGACTCAGCCAGGATGCGGGCAGCTTCACGCAGCATGGTGGTCTTGCCAATGCCCGGCTTGCCCAACAGTAAAAGGCTTTTCCCGGATTCAACCAGGTCTTCAATGATGTCAATGGTCCCATAGACCGCCCGCCCCACCCTGCAGGTCAATCCCACGATGTGACCGCGCCGGTTGCGAATGGCGGAAATACGGTGCAGGGTGCGCTCCAGTCCAGCCCGGTTGTCGGCGTCAAATTCACCAATACGGGTGACTACATAATCAATCTCCTCACGCGAGATTTCCTCGGAGCTTAAATCCACTTCATGGTCCAGAAAACGGGCTTTGGGCAGCCTGCCAAGATCCAGGACAATTT
>CALMHE010000344.1 GCA_937863865.1 uncultured Anaerolineaceae bacterium
GTTTCCATCCATCTAAATGGGTTTGGGCTAAAGTAATATCTGGTTTACGTTGAGTAGGGTCATCTTTGGGCAAATCATGGTAAACCAGTTTGGAACGGCTTCCGGTAAGGGCAATGACTTTTTCGGCCAGTTCCTTTATGGTGAACTCAACAGGATTGCCTATGTTAATTGGCCCTGTAATGCTATTAGGTGTATCCATCATGCGAAGCATTCCATCAACAAGATCGGTAACATACATAAAGCTACGAGTTTGTGACCCATCGCCAAAAATGGTAATGTCTTCATTCCCGGTGGTTTTTCTCAATGGTATCCGGGTGCCCACCCAGTCTTCCCAGTTCGGAGGAGTTGAATCAGGTGACCACCCGGATACAGGCAGGTAATTTAAAAGAATTCATAAGGGAATCAATAACATATTTACTGAAAAGCTAATGAATTCATCCATAGCTTCACCCAAAATACATTCCGGTCAGGAGGACGAAGAAACCCATGGATCCCTTTATTGAAATCACAAAACCCACCCTGTTGTTAAATTCTGAAAGAGCCAGGCGAAATATCCAATGGATGGCAGCCCGGGCGAGGGAACAGGGGATCCATTTTCGCCCCCATTTTAAAACCCACCAATCGACAGTAATTGGAGAATGGTTTCGCACCGAAGGGGTACATGAAATTACAGTTTCCTCGGTTGATATGGCTGGATATTTTGCTGACAATGGCTGGCGGGACATTACCCTGGCATTTCCAGTGAACTTGCGCCAGATGGATGAAATCCAGGCTCTGGCAGAGCGGGTTGATCTGGGTTTGTTGGTCGAGTCAAGAGAGGTTGTGGCACAACTTGGCAGGAACCTTTCCTCGCCAGTGAAGTTATGGCTCAAAGTGGATACGGGTTTGCACCGGGCGGGTCTGCCCTGGGATCAGGTTGAATCGTTTACCTCCATCATTGAAGAAGCCAATCGATATAAAAAATTGAAGGTGTTTGGTTTGTTAACCCATGCAGGAAATACCTATCATGCCCAATCAACGCAGGAAATCATTCAGATATATCACCAGACTGAATATCGTATGAATAAACTGCGAAATTGGCTGGCGGATAAGGGCTGGGGAGAAATGCAGGTTTCCATCGGCGATACGCCTGGTTGTTCATTGGTGGATCAATTTGGTTCCGTGGATGAAATCAGACCCGGGAACTTTGTCTTTTATGATGCCCAACAATATTCCATCGGTGCCTGTCACCAGGAACAAATCGCCACGGCGGTGGCATGCCCGGTTGTGGCTATTCATCCCGAACGGAATGAGATAGTTATCTATGGGGGAGCCATCCATTTCTCCAAGGATTGGGTCGAAGGAATGGATTCCAATTATTTTGGCATGGTCGCCTGGATGGATGAAAAACAAGGATGGAGTGAACCCATACCCGGTGCCAGGGTAACCGGTCTATCCCAGGAACATGGAATAATTCAATTGCCAGGTGATGCAATCGAACGCATTCAACCGGGTGATCTGATTTGCGTAATTCCCCCACATATCTGCCTTGTCGTCCAGGCAATGGGTCGCTACCGGACTTTGGATGGCGAGTGGATCGATATCATGCCCAGCTGAAGATGATCTTATCGGAGTGACATTAAGGGGACCGGTACAAACACCAGAATAAAAACAATCAGGAGAACAACTGCCAACAACTTTCGCCGGTTGTCCAGCTGGGTAATTTGATCCAGTGGTTCGGCATGAGTGCGCCCCAGGAAAAAGATCAAAGCCAGCCATAACCACCACCCGGTCCAAACAATACCCAGAATCCCCAATGCAATCAATATTACAGGTAGAACTTTTCGAGCCTTCCGGGATCCAATCAATACGTATAGAACATGACCGCCATCCAACATGCCAGCGGGTATTAAATTAAAAGCCGTGACAAGCAGACCTGCCCAGCCTGCCCAGGCGACTGGATGGATATTGATATCCCTCCCACCGAATGGAATGGGATGACTGGTGAGGATGTATTGAACCCAGTAGCTGGCAGGAGTGCGGTTTCCATAACTGACAGGAGCTGGAAGCAGTTCCCCTTTTACAAGGTATTTCAATCCCAGGTAGAGGAGGGAATTTCCCTCCAAGCTGGATAGGGCACACTCTGCATTCGGGTTTTCCTTTAACTCCTCCACGCAGGCATCTGTCTCTGCTTGTGAAGGCAGGGTTTGGACGGGTGATAGATACAATCCAAGCACCAGGATGGGAATGGCCACTAAAAGACCTAGAAGCGGACCTGCCACACCAATATCCAGAAGAATTTTCCGGTTGCGGGGAATTCCGCGCATATTTATAAAAGCTCCCATGGTGCCAAACGGACTGAGTGGGTATGGGAGGGGAATAAAATACGGCAGGGTTACATCCACTTTGTGGTGCCTGCCCATCCAGTAATGCCCCATTTCATGTGCACCCAGAATGGCAATCATGCTCAAAGCAAACTGCCAGCCCCGGGTGAGAATGATGACCAGGATTGACATTAAATCCGTGGGGTCATTTTCTCCAATCGCCAAAAAACCTCCCGTCACCCAGACACTGATGACAGTCAGAATGAACATGATCAGGTTGGTGCGGGGGTTGAATGGTTTGGGTTGAGGTGGTCCTTTTACCAGCAGGATGGTCTGGCGACCATCTTCCACTCGAAACAAAGGAGTCACATTGTGTGGGCGTAACATGACCGTCAGTTGATCATATGCAATTTCGGAATCCAGGTAGAGCATTCCATGGTACCTGACCAGGAAACTCTGTTTTGGAGTTCCCAACGTGACATCATCAATCCGAAATACGCGCCGAACTGCGTTTTCAAGAATTTCCAGGGAAGGGGTGATGGTGTCCATTGAATAATCGTCTTCCAGAGAATAATCAGGCTGACAGCCGCTTGGTGGTGGCTGCCAGCCTTTCGGGAGGAGGCGGGAATGGATGGGAGTCGAACCCACCGCGGCCCGCAACGCGACCCGCCACCGGTTTTGAAGACCGGGAGACCCACCGGGACCTAGCCACTCCCAAGAATAAGGATACCTCTTTGAGGGATTTTTGACAAGGAAAAAAAGAGGCAGGTTTACGACCTGCCTCCAGGAGATCCAAACGGAGATTATTCAGCAGGATTACCGATAATCTGTTCGATATGATCCAGAACATCCTCAGTCAATTTATTAACAGCCTCGGCTGCGCCCATGTTTTCGTCGAGCTGCTCAAGGCGTGTGGCACCAGTAATAACACTGCTGATTTCCTTGCGGTGCAGAATCCAGGCGATGGCAAGCTGTGATGGGGTAATCCCCAGTTCGTTGGCAATTGAGGTCAACTTGCGGACGATCTCGATCCGTTCGGGAGTGATGCGATCGCGCATCCATGCCATGTTTTCCATGGCTGCACGGCTCCCTTCTGGTATGCCCTCGTTGTACTTGCCGGATAAAACACCCTGGAAAAGAGGACTGAATGTGGTGAGACCCAATCCATATTCCTTGCTGAGGGGGGAGAGTTCCAACTCAACCCGTTTACGATGCAGCAGGTTATATTGGGGTTGTTCCATGCTGGGCGGAATTAATCCATATTGCCGGGCAATTCCAATTGCCTGTGCCACCTGGGATCCCTCCCACTCGGATGTCCCCCAATATAAAATTTTTCCCTGATGAATCAGGTCGTTCATCGTACGAACAACTTCCTCTATTGGAGTGTCCGGATCATAGCGATGGCAGAAATATAAGTCCAAGTAGTCCACCTGCAGACGCTTGAGGCTGGCGTGAATGGACTCCCAGATATGTTTACGTGACAGCCCCCGTCCATTGGGACCGGGCATGGTCGGCCAAAACACCTTGCTGGAAATCACCAGGGCGTGGCGTGGTAAATCCTGGATGGCTTTGCCCATCACAATTTCCGCCTGCCCACCCGCATAGACATCGGCATTATCAAAGAAATTGATTCCCTGTTCGTAAGCTGTGTGGATTAACCTGGATGCTGATTCTTCAGCAATCTGGTTCCCAAAGGTAATCCAGGCTCCAAGTGATATTTCACTGACTTTCAGCCCGGTTCGTCCTAATCGGCGATAATGCATGGTTGCTCCTTTCTGGTTGGTTATGGATCAATCTTCACCGGGAATGGGGATAATTAATCTTCTTCCTCGCCTATACCGCGGGGCAGCCACTTGGAGGGGTTTGCCCTTAGGCGGTGTTGTCCGCCGCCGCGATTGTGTAATTCATCAAAACCTTCCGGTTTAATGAACATGTTTTCACCATCCAAAAGGGATGTAATTCCTCCCTGGTGCAATTCCTGGCGCTTGTTCTGGCAGTAATGGCAGGTTTTAGGGTCATGTGGTTCGTATTTAATCGGTTCTTCATAGGTCGTGATATAACCCTCATAGTTGCGCAAGACGACTTTATGATCGGAATAGCTGACCAGATAATTGGGCATAACTGGAATTTTTCCACCGCCACCGGGAGCATCCACTACATAAGTCGGAACAGCATAACCGGATGTATGCCCGCGCAGACCTTCAATGATCTCAATGCCTTTTCCAACCGGCGTACGGAAGTGTCCGGCGCCTTCAACCAGGTCACATTGATAGAGATAATAGGGGCGCACCCGGATTCGAACCAGATCCTGCACCAACCGGCGCTGGATGTGGACACAATCATTCACACCTGCCAGGAGGACAGACTGATTGCCAAGTGGGATTCCGGCATGGGTCAGTTTGTCAGCAGCCTGAGCCAATTCAGCAGAAATTTCATTGGGGTGGTTGACATGGATATTCATCCAAAGGGGGTGATACTTTTCCAGGGTTGCACAGAGTTCATCGGTGACACGCATTGGCATGAAGACAGGTACACGGCTGCCAATGCGGATAATTTCAATGTGAGGAATTTCACGCAGCCGGTGCAGCAGCTCATCCAACAATTTTGGCGCCAATGTGAGTGGATCTCCTCCCGAGAGGAGCACATCACGCACCTGGGGAGTATTTTTGAGATATTTGCACCGTATAGGAACCGATGAGAGCAACGATTTTTTTCGAAAAGATGCATTTTATAGAAAGCCGGAATTTACCGGTTTTCTTAAACTTCTTGTAAAAGCCTTCCCTGAAGGCCGGGATGAGCTGGAGGAGCTGTTCCTTTGGAATGACATATTGACCGAAATATATAACGTAGTCATCTTTTCCACTGATCCTGCTCCCGATCCGATGGAAGAAAAGGAGAGAATAAAAATATCGAATCGCTGTTTGATGTTTTGTACAGGGAAAAATTTTCCCGGGAGTTCGGATTGGCCCTTCGCACGTATTATTGCG
>CALMHE010000345.1 GCA_937863865.1 uncultured Anaerolineaceae bacterium
GACCATCGTTGCCATCACCGTGGAAGCCTTGCTGACTCAGAGTGCCGCCCAAACCCCGCAGGTTCCCCCCACCCAGGAGACCTTACCGCCCTCACCCAGCTCCACCAACACCATGGCTGTCCCCACCCTGACCACCACGCCTGCATCACCAACCCCCACACCCATTCCCTGCGACCGGGGTTCATTCGTCACCGATGTGACCATCCCGGATGGGACCCAAATTTCCCCCGGCACCACGTTCACCAAAACCTGGCGGATTAAAAATAATGGAAGCTGCTCTTGGACCACCGGCTACAAGCTGGTATTTGTCAGTGGGAATGCAATGGAAGGTCCGGCTTCAATAGCATTCACATCCACCGTTCCCCCCCAGGAAACCGTGGATTTATCAGTCACTCTCAAGGCTCCCTCCACACCGGGGGATTATGAGGGCTTTTGGATGCTGGAAAATGCTTCCGGTGTACGCTTTGGTCTGGGATCGGATGCTGACAAACAATTTTGGGTCAAAATCAGTTCCGGAAATACACCGGTTCCCTTCGCGGTAACCTCCATTGGCATGACCTCAAACCCGACCAATTATATCGGCGTCTGCCCTGTGACCATCACAATTACCGGCGCAATGACCGTCAGCGGGTCCGGGACGGTCACATATTATTGGGATCGCAGCGATGGCACCCAATCTGCCACCCAATCCCTCAAATTTAATACTGCCGGGACTCAGACCATCACATACACTTGGACCCTGGGTTCAGCCGGTGAATCCCTGAACGGCTGGGTCAGAGTGTATAACGACCATCCCAACCATCAATATTTCAAAAAAGCGGAATTTACCATCAGTTGTTCCCCATAGACAGGGAATCCCCTGAAAATAGAAGCTGCCGCCTGGAAAATATGCGGCAGCTTTTTTTATTCGTTAATGAAACGAATTATTCCAGCAATGATGGGATTTCCACCAGGCTCTGGATGACCATGTCTGGTTTTACAGCATCCATGACCGCCTGGTTTTCCTCGATTTGTTCATTCCGGGTAATCCAGATGCTTTTCATACCAATGTTGCGGGCGCCCTGCACATCCGCAGGGAGTGAATCCCCCACCATGGCTGCCCCGGATGGAGCAATATCAAAGAAATCCAAAGCTTTATAAAAGATAACCGGATTGGGTTTGCGAAAGCCAACTTCTGCGGAAATCCAGATTCCCTCAAAAAAATCCCGCAGACCATTTTTCTCCAGCAGCTGGTACACATCAGGTGCATAAGCAGCATTGGAAATGCAGCCCATCCGGTATCCTCTCCGGGATAATTCCGCCAGGGTGGGAATTGCCTGCGGATCCAACCGCCAGTTTTTTTGGGTTTCCGAATAGAATGCATCCAATCCAGCAAAAAGGACTTCATCATTCACTGTGGGGCAGTGAAGTTCCTTTAACAAGCCCTCAAGAATGGCGGGTGTTGTTTCCTCGCGCATATTTTCATTTCGCCTCAGATAATAGACTTCCATCCGGTGTCGAAATTCAAGCCGGAAGATTGTTTTTTTCTTTTCATCCTGCAGGCAGCCGGCATTCTGAAGGACTGCCTCCAATGCCCGCTGGGCGGCATCCATCACAAATTCCCAGCGGTCCAGCGAATAGATTAACGTACCGCCCATGTCGAACAACACAAGCGTGATCACCCCTTCATTCATTTATCAATCCCCCTCAATTAATATCCCAACTCCGTGTTATAC
>CALMHE010000346.1 GCA_937863865.1 uncultured Anaerolineaceae bacterium
GTCATATATTAACAGGATCATCCCTCAGGATCCCAGGCGATACCGGCGGCTGGCAAAGATTGCCAGCCGCCGGCTTTTCAGGCAATGGTAAAATTATTCTGATGATGGTCAGCGATCACATTCAGGGGATTTTGGATACTCTTCCCACCAAACCGGGCTGCTATATCATGAAAAACAGCACCGGGGGGGTTATTTATGTGGGCAAGGCAATCAATCTGCGAAACCGGGTGCGATCTTATTTCCATGAAAGCTCTGACCAGGATCATAAAACACGTCAACTGGTTCACCAGGTTGTGGATATTGAATGGATTGTGGTTGGCTCCGAACTGGAAGCGCTCATCCTGGAGATGAACCTGATCAAGAAGCATCGCCCGCACTTCAATATTCGCCTCAAGGATGATAAGCGTTACCCCTACATCAAGGCTCACTGGGCAGATCCCTTCCCAAAAGTCACCGTCACGCGCCAGATGTTGGATGATGGGGCGCGCTATTTCGGACCCTACACTTCCGTTTGGGCTGTTCACCAGACCCTGGATGTGCTGCGGCGGATTTTTCCCTACCTGACCTGTGAACGTCCGATCACCGGCAAAGATTTACGCCCCTGCCTGTACTATGACATAAAGTTGTGCTGTGGACCGTGCATTGGAGCCGTGGATCAATCCACCTATCGACAGATGATCGATGACCTCTGCCTCTTTCTGCAAGGGCAGACTGATCCCATCGTTACCCGGTTGCGGTTTGAGATGGAACAGGCGGCGGATGAAATGCATTTTGAACGGGCAGCCGCGATTCGCGATCAAATCAATGCCATTGACCGGGTGGTGGAGAAACAAAAGGTCATATCCAGCGAGAAAATAGATTCGGATGTAATTGCCATGGCACGCGCTGATGGCGAAGCCTGTGTTCAGATTTTCTTCATCCGTTCCGGCAAATTGATCGGGAGGGAATACTTCATTTTGGAGGGCACCGAGGAAGCCGCCGACGGTGAAATCATTTCCCAATTCCTCAAACAGTTTTACTCCGAAGCTGCCACCATCCCCGCCGAGGTTCTGCTCCCCAACGAGGTGGAGGAGGTACAGGTCATCTCCCAGTGGCTGAACAGCCGGCGAAGCAGCAACAAGGTGGAACTGACACTCCCCCACCAGGGCACATCGCAGGAATTGATGGAAATGGCAACCGAAAATGCAACTGAAACGCTGCGCGCCTTGCGCGCCCAGTGGGAGGCGGACACCAACCGTCAGACCCAGGCACTGGCTGAATTGCAGCAGGCGCTTAACCTGGCTGAACCACCCAACCGCATTGAATGTTATGACATTTCCAACACCCAGGGGACGGCATCCGTGGGTTCCATGGTGGTATTTGAACAGGGCGTGCCCTCCAAAAAACATTACCGGCGTTTCAATATTCAATCCGTCAGCGGACCGGATGATTTTGCCAGCATGGAGGAAGTGCTGTCACGCCGCTTCAAGCGCTGGCAGACCCTGCATGAGCAGATCCGCCAGGCTCCCGGCACCAGGGTGGATGAGTCCTTCAGCCGTCTGCCGGATTTGCTGATTGTGGACGGTGGCAAGGGACAACTGGGACGCGCCATTTCCGTCCTCGAACAATATGGCTTGACAGATGAAGTGCCTGTGGTGGGGCTGGCAAAACAACAGGAGGAATTATTCCTCCCCGGCAGGAGCGATTCCATCCTGCTGCCGAGACATTCCCAGGGACTGTATCTCATTCAGCGCATCCGGGATGAAGCTCACCGCTTCGCCATCACCGCCCACCGCAACAAACGCACCAAGCTGGGGCTGGCGTCCCGTCTGGAAACCATCCCCGGCATTGGACCGGCGCGGCGCAAGGCATTATTGATTCAATTCGGTTCCATTGAAGCCATCAAACAGGCATCCATTGAGGAATTGACCCGGGTTCCCGGCATCACCCCGGAACTGGCGGAAAGCATTAAAACCGGGTTGGAATGATTCAATACAAATATATACAGGTGTTCCAAACACCTGTATTTTATAATAATCATCCCTGTTATTTTAGATACGGTAAAATTTCCTGGTCCAGGATTTCCCCGGTCACCGGACCCAGCCAATACCAGCGCAGATTGCCTTCGGTGTCCACCAGGATGGATGCCGGCAAGCCACGGATTCCCAGATCAATCATGGTGTTTCCGGGTGGATCAGACCAGATGGTAAATGAGTAGCCGTTCCGGGTGATATATTCAGCTGCATCCTCCACATCATCGCTGACATTCAAACCTACGAGAGTGAAGTTTTCATCCTTGTGAGCCTGGTAAAACTCCTCCAGAATTGGCATTTCCTCCTTGCAGGGCGTGCACCAGGTTGCCCAAAAATTAACCAGCACAACCTGCCCCCTCAGCGAACTGAGTTCGACCTTGTTCCCTTCAAGATCATTAACCGTGAAATCAATACTCCTGGCTGGAGTTTGAGTGGGTTCCGGCGCAGATGGTGTCATGCTCCCACAAGCGGCGAGCAACCCCGCCAGCAGGAGCATGACTGGAATGAAGTACAGAAAACGACGACCCATGAATTAACGAATACCCAGGTAGGTCTTGCGCACCTCATCATTGATTGCCAGCTCGTGAGCCGGTCCTTCCAGGGTGATTTGTCCGGTCTCGAGAATATAGCCATAATCCGCAATGCTGAGGGCAGCCCGGGCATTCTGTTCAATCAACAGGATGGTCTGCCCGCGGGTCTGGTTAATTTCTGTCAGCTTGCTTAATAC
>CALMHE010000347.1 GCA_937863865.1 uncultured Anaerolineaceae bacterium
ATGCCGGTGTGGATAATCCAACCACCCCGGCAACCGGATGACCAGCAGCAGCGGAAATTGCTATCATTCCTCCCATGGATTGACCAATGAGGAAAATTTGATTTGTCATGCCATCCAGTTCCTCAATCGCTGATTGTACATCTGCAATCCAATCCCCCCAATGCACATCCACCAAATCCTCCGGGTGTGTTCCATGACCTGCCAGACGTACAGCCAAAACTGTACAACCCTTTTCATTTAAAATATTTCCCAAAGGATGGGTTTCCGCTGGCATGGCAGTAAAACCATGCAATAAGACACAACCAATTTTTCCACCGGGCAGTAAACAGGGTTCGCCATCAGGAATGATTGGATACATCATGCACCACCTCTGAAATAATTTTATACTCAATTATTTCCAGACACAAATTAAATTACGAAACAATCAAGCTGGAAAGATGAAATCTGCCGGGAAAGACTTAATTTCCCAGTTCAACAATTTCCCCGCATGGTAAACAAAATGGTAAATCCGGGGTGGCACCCCTTTAAGTAGATAAGGCAAAACCACGTGGAGGTTATCAACCACTTCCGGAGCTGAACAAGCCCAATCCTGATTCAGCCATGCCAGCCTGCCTTCATTGTTTGATTTCGGTTCACCCTCTGGGGCATTTGTGCTGAACAGGTACAATCCACCGGATGGGATTTCAAATCCCTCCCAGGTTAGCAAGCCATCAAATCGGACACCGGGAAGGACAAAACCTGTTTCCTCCTCAACCTCCCGCAGACAGGCAGCCAGGGGTGCCTCACCGGCTTCTATATGTCCTCCAACCCCATTCCATTTCCCCTGGTTGGGTGGATGGTTGCGATGCAACATTAAGATCAAGTCATCCCGTCGTAAAAAACAAAGTGTGAACCGAATTTCAGGTGGTTGAATTCCGGTCATGGTCCCACCAGAGTCTCCCCCAGTAAATCAACTGCGGATTCCACTCCCTGGATGACTGGATGAGACATGGGAGTATCAAAATCAACCGCCAGAGGTTGAATTCCAATCAAGGCGACCCGGCAGCCCAGTTCGTTGATGAGATATTTGGACAGAATGGTCGGAGGAAGTATGTGTGTGGATGCGCTCATCCCATCCGCTGCAGTCCAATCCAGCCACATCACGGTACCCGGTTCCGCGTCGAAGGATGCCGCATCCACCAGAATCACCCAATCGGGATCAAACCGCCTTAACGGTCCGGTAAAAGCTTCCGGCGCCGCCCCCCCTTCCAGGAGCAATAATTCCAACCTGCCATCCCGCAAGATGTACGGTTCCCGCGCCAATTTATCCGGTGTAAACGCGCACCGCCGGTCCAGGTACTGGTGCAAACTGCGCACCACCTGGACCCCGGCGGCGTCATCTCCATTTAGTTCGTTCCCGATCCCCAGGAACGCCAGACGCAAAGACTGATTAAGCCGATGCGGAAGGCTGGCAGGGATCAGCGGATTCAGGATTTTCCTGAGCGGCTTGATCCAACAGGAATTGGACATCTTCGTCCCGACCGTAATAAACCTCAAATGGTTTGCGGCTCAACGCGGCCAGCTCGTATTCCTCATTGGACATACTCAAGCATTCAAACCGGCAGTTTTCCACACACTGGGAACAATAAGTGCAGCGGTCTGCATTGAAGCGCATGACAAAACGTTTGTTTGCCCGATCCAAAACGATCAACTCGATGGCTTTTGCCGGGCAATCCTTGACGCACAACATGCACCCAGAACACTTCTCAGGATCGTAATGCAGTTTCCCGCGCAATCGTTCCGGAGCGGGCTTGCGAACATACGGATAACGTTCGGTGATTGGTTTTTTAACCAAGGACCGGAGGATATCACCTATCATTGCACCGATGGTCATTTTTTAACTCCCAAACAATAGCGGATTCAGGTAGCGCCCCACCACAATGGCAAGCAGTTGGAGAAGAGCCAGCAGTGCGCCAGCCCGCCACCAAATTCCCACCGTCTGATCAATTCTCAACCGGGCAAAGAGGGATTGCAGACCAGCCGTCACCAACAGGAGGATGCCGACTTTCCAAAGGAAATCCACCGGGTTGACGATGCCACCCATGTAAAAAGCTGCAATCAATGTCAATCCGATGACCAGTTCCACATCCTTGCCAATTCTGAAGATTGCCAATCCCCGTCCGGAATATTCGGTAAGGGCACCGGCGACAATTTCCGTTTCAGCTTCAGGTGCATCGAAGGGCGGTAACTCCAGTTTGCCCATTAAACCCACCATCGCCACCAGGAAGCCAATCGGCTGGCTGAGAATGAACCACAGGTTCGCATCTGCAAAAGCATTGATCTCGGAGATGTTCCAGGTGGCGGCAACGATAGCCGGACCCAGCAAGGCGAGCAGGAAGGGGGCTTCGTATGAGAATAATTGGGTCAGGGTACGGGTCGCACCAACCAGTGAGAAACGGTTGGCTGTATTGGCGCCTGCCAGCCCCAGGCAGAGTGTCATGACACTGAGCAGGTACAGGGTAACGATCAGGTCACCAGCGAAGGAATGGGCAGGGCTGAAGCCAAACAAAGGCACGTACAATGCTGCTGTCAGCGCGGAAGCCAGGGCGATGACCGGCAGGACAATAAAGAGACCCTTTTGAACGCCATCCGGGACAATTTCTTCCTTCGCAAGCAGTTTGACGATATCTGCCAGCGGCTGGAACCAGCGTGGACCGATTCTGTTCTGATATTGAGCCACCAGTTTTCGATCCGCCCACTCAAAGAACAACCCGAATGCCAGCAGGAACAATCCGCCGGGAAATACAAGTAGTGCTATCAGGGGAGGGAGCGTTATATTGTTCATTTATAGTATTCCACTCCATACTGCCGTAAATCTTCCCAGGTCCAATCCTGGGTTGTGCTGCCATTCCGCCGGATTGAGATCAGGCGGTCATTGCAGGAAAAACAGGGATCTATGCCAGCCAGGATCATGGGCATATCTGCAAGCTTGTGTCCAGGCACAAAGTTTATGATGGAAGCCCAGTTGCTGAGGGTTGGAGTGCGCACCTTCACCCGTTCAGGCTGTTCGGTTCCATTGGATTTAATGAAGTAGAACAGTTCTCCGCGGGGTGCCTCAACCCGGCTGATGGTTTCACCAGCGGGAATGCGGCGGGGCATGCGCGTGGTAAGTTCCGTCTCGGGCAAATTATCGAGAATCTGGCGAATGACCCGGAAACATTCCTGTGTTTCCCGAATTCTGACAATAAAGCGCGCCAGCAAGTCGCCTGCTGTTTCCAGAACTATATTAATCGGGAATTGCGGATACCCGGCATACGGAGCATGGACGCGAATATCGATATCCACATTGGACGCCCGGGCAACCGGTCCCACACAGCCCATTGCGATGGCTTCCTCCTTGGTCATGGTACCCACACCCTGGGTCCGTGCCAGGAAGGTTTCATCGGTGGTGACAACCTTCAAGTAATGGTTGTTGCGTTCCTCCAGGAAATCCAGTCCTTTGCGTATCTGATCCGCCATATCCGGAGTGACATCAATCTTGACGCCGCCCAGCACGTTGACGGAGTAGTTCACGCGATTACCAGTCAGAGCTTCCAGCAGATCCATTACAGTTTCACGGTCGCGCCAGGAGTACATGAAAAGTGTATCGAAACCACCTTCATGCGCTGCCACACCCAGCCAAAGCATGTGGCTGTGAATGCGCTCCAGCTCTGCTACCAAAGTCCGGATTGCCTGGGCGCGCGCCGGAGCTGTCACACCTGCCAGTTTTTCAGCGCCGAGCGCAAATGCCGTGGCGTGGATGTGCGAACAAATGCCGCAAATGCGTTCCATCAGGTACATTCCCTGGGTATAGTTCCTGCCCTCGGCGCCTTTTTCAATTCCACGATGGACATATCCCAACCGGACGCTGGCGCTGGTGACAATTTCACCATCCACATCAAATTCAAAGTGACCCGGTTCTTTTAACGCGGGGTGTTGTGGACCAATGGGAACGATAAATTTTTGCGGAGTTAGAGGTAAATTTTCCATTACAAAATCTCCTTCCTAGCTCTGATTCATACCGGTAAAGGATTTCCGTAGAGGATAAACCTCATCCGGCCAGTTTTCCGGCAGGATTAAATGATCGGTTGTGGGGGTACCCTCACAGGTAATTCCGAATAGTTCCATCAATTCACGTTCAAACAGTGTTGCCACCGGGATGATTTCACAGATGGTGGGAATGACCGGGTTCGCATACGGCACACTCACCCGCAAGGTGGTCACAGCAGAGCCATTGCAGAAATGATAGAGAGCTTCCAGGATGCCATCCGGTTCCGCTCCTTCTGCGGCTGCAACGGGATGATCCAGCCCGGTTATCGCAGTCAAGTATCCCCATTGATTATCGATAATTAATTTGACTGCTTCCGGCAGCCGGTTCGGGGAAAGTTTCACATCCAGGCGGTTGGGCTCCGGGTGTTCCATAGACTCCGCCAGGGGCTGCAGCAGGTTTTCACACATTTGCAAAGCAGTATCCAGGTCCATTATATCCTCCTACTCTTCCGCCACAGGTTTGGGAGCCGGGGCTGGTTTAGCCTGAAGGCTCTGC